>NZ_LFRO01000029.1:0-53971 GCF_001512385.1 Methanoculleus sp. DTU007
CCACCACAGTTGACGCCGATCATCAGGATGTTGTCCAGGTTGACCTGGTTGCGCTTCGCAAGTTCGTAAAGACCCATCGCGTCGCAGCCCTTGACCGTGACGGCGATCTTCATATTCTCGGCGCCGTCGAGGTACTTCTTGACAAGTTTCGAGAGCAGGAGCGTACCACAGTGGAGGGATCCTGCCGTCTCTGCGATCTCTGCGGGGTCGGTGATGAGTGTGGGGACGGCGTCATAAATATCCTGTCCCTTCTTGACTGCAAGGACTGCGTCCACCATGCCGGATTTAAGGGCGTGCGTCAGCAGAGCGGTGATCGCTCCACCGCACTCGCCCCTCTCCTGGCAGACGGCGTCGGCTGCCCATGCGTAGAACATGTCGCCTTTTGCTGCCATTTTCAGGCCTCCTTTGTGATCTTCTCGACCTTCACGGCACAGGCCTTGAACTCCGGGATCTTTGCGATCGGGTCGAGAGCGTTGTTCGTCAGGACGTTCGCTGCGCACTCGGCGAAGTGGAACGGCATGAACATGACGCCCTTCATGATGTCAGGGGTCACCTTTGCGGGGACGTCGACCGAGCCACGGCGGGTCGTTGCGCGAACGATCTCTTTGTTCTGTATGCCGAGCGCCTTTGCGTCTTCGGGGTTGATCTCGATCCAGCCCGTGGGGACCTCGTTATCGAGCGTTACAGACCGGCGGGTCATGCTGCCGGTGTGCCAGTGCCAGAGGATACGGCCGGTTGTGAGCACGAACGGGTACTCCTCGTCGGGGACCTCCGCCGGCGGTTTCCACTCGATTGGCGCGAAGATGCCGAGACCGTCGGGGGTGGCGAACTTCTCGCGGTGCAGGATGGGCGTTCCAGGGTGGTCCTCGGATGGGCAGGGCCAGTGGAGAGCTTCAGGCTTCTCGAGGCGGGCGTAGGACATGCCGTGATAGGACGGCGTGACCGCGGCGATCTCGTTGAAGATCTCCTCGGGGCTCTTGAACGAGAACTGTTTCTCGTAGCCCATCCTTGCGGCGAGTTCGCAGATGATCTGCCAGTCTTCCTTCGCCTCACCGGGCGGGTTCTGGGCCTTTCTCCAGCGCTGGACGCGCCGCTCGGTGCTGGTCTGGGTGCCGTCGCGCTCAGCAAAGCAGGCGGCGGGGAGAACGACGTCGGCGAGTTCGGCGGTCTCGGTCATGAAGATATCCTGAACGACGATGAACTCGGCGTTCTTGAGGCCCTTCTCGACGTGATGAAGGTCGGGGTCGGAGAGCATCGGGTTCTCGCCCATGATGTAGAGCCCCTTGATCTCGCCGGGCTTGTCGGCGAGGACGTTGATCAGTTCGGTGACCGTGTAGCCGACCTTGCCCTCGGCAATATCGTCGACGCCCCATGCCTCGATGAACTTCTTGCGGGTCGCTTCGTCGGTGACCTTCTGGTAGCCGGTGTAGACGTTCGGGAGGGCTCCCATGTCGCAGGCGCCCTGGACGTTGTTCTGGCCGCGGAGTGCGTTCACGCCGGCGCCGGGCTTGCCCAGGTTGCCGAGCAGCATCTGGAGGTTCGCGACCGACCGGACGTTGTCGACGCCGACGGTGTGCTGGGTGATGCCCATCGAGTAGAGGATTGCGCCGGGCTTACAGGTGCCGAGCCACTCTGCGGTCTGCTTGAGGCTCTCGACGGGGATGCCGGAGATCTTCGAGACGTTCTCAAGGCTGTAGTCCTCCTTCATGACGACTTCCTTGAGTTTCTCGAAGTCTTTCGTCCTCTTCTCGATGAATTCCTTGTCTTCCCAGCCGTTCTTGATGATCTCCTGCATGAGACCGTTCAGGATAGCGACATCGGTCCCGGAGATGAACGGCATGTAGAGATCGGCCTGCCGGGCGGTCGGGGTGTAGCGCGGGTCGGCGTAGATGATCTTTGCGCCGTTCTGCTTTGCCTGGACAATCTTGCGGCCGATGAGCGGGTGCTGCTCGAAGGTGTTGGACCCGATGATGAAGAGGCACTTCGACTCGGCGATATCGTTGATCGAGTTGGTCATCGCACCGGAGCCGAACGAGGCGGCAAGACCGGCGACGGTGGACGAGTGGCAGAGCCGGGCGCAGTGGTCGATGTGCGGAGTCTTGAGGACGGCCCGGGCGAACTTCATCATCAGGTAGTTCTCTTCGTTAGAGACACGGGCTGATGCGAGGCAGGCGGTCTCACCGGGCTTGTAGGACTTGAACTTCTGTACGATCAGGTCGTATGCCTCGTCCCAGGTCGCCTCGACGAACTTGCCGTCCTTCTTGATGAGCGGCTTTGTGAGACGGTCCGGGCTGTTTACGAACTCATGAGCATAAGTCCCTTTGGGGCAGACCCTTCCCTCGTTGACTGGAGAGCGGGTGTAAGGCTGTGTGCCGACAACCTTCCCGTCCTTCACGACGAGGTTGAAACTGCACCCGGTACCACAGTACGGGCACGTTGTCTGTACATACTTGAGATCCATGGTAAAACCTCGGATACACAAATATGGACTATGGGAATATTTAACAGTAGTGATTAACAGGTCTGTTTTTGATGAATATGTGTGGGTAAACCCGGTCCCATCCGGTTAGGTCGGATACGGTCATAGGAGTAAAGGGTCCGATCCGGTCTTGGAGGGCGGAGATGGGTGCATATCACGGTGCGCCCCTTCAGAACAAAACTGCCGTAATTGACGCCAAGCAGGAGATGGTCGCCCATACCCTCAAGTTCCATATGGTGCCCTGATTGATACGTGAGTATGTGGCTGAGTAAAAAGATGCAATATTGTATCCGAAAACGGCCTTTACGCCATGAATTAGTTGTCTTTCATGTTTTGGGAGTGATGTTTATTATTGGTGGACACCTATTTTTACATACCACAGCGAGAGGACTGTTGTTGTGAAGAAGAAACTCTTAATTCCCCCGATGCTCGTCGATCTGGTGGGAAATGCCCTTTCGTCGATGGAAGGTGCCAAGTTCGTCGATCTTGATGCCTGTCCATCGTGCGGCGGTCCGGTGAGCGGACACGATCTGCGGGCAAAACGATTTGCCGTTCTGCTTGAGGACGGAAAAGAGCGAACAATCCAGGTGTATGTGAAGCGATTCTACTGCCTGAAATGCGGCGCCCTCTGCTACGCCGACGCGCCATTCTATCCCGACACCCGTCTAGGATCACCCATCGTTGACCTCTGCCTCGTTCTCTCGCATCAGATGCCCTTCAACCGCGTGGCACAGTACCTCCGGGCAATGGGGATCGTCGTTGATCGAGGGACGATCCGGAACTACGCCTCCCGCGACTTCGGTCCAATTCCGGCAACCGAACTCTTTGGCATCCCTCTACCGCTCTCCCTGCTGAACCTAGCCACTTTCATCCTCGACTCTGAGCGGCGACCCGTCATAGGGGCAGAAGCGCTCGCTGCCTGCGGTTTCCCAACCGCAGGTCGGGCAGCGCTTCATGGCTGGCGGTCTTCCAAAGAGCGGGATCAGCGGTATAAATAGAAAGAGCAGGAAGAACGGAAAGCCTAGGGCCAGCGAGACTGCCGTGATGGCGATCGAGACTGCCAACAGAGCGAGGGTCAGTCTCCAGCGCGATGCCGTGATGCCACCTCCCTGACTGCGTACGCCGGCAGTGCATCCGCGACTTCCCCAATCTCCCCGTTCAGTGTGATACCCCCCAGTTCACGGGCAAAAAGGTCTGCCCCAATGCCCGCCGTGATCACCTGCTCGGCTCCACTCTTGAAGAGCGCACGCCCCACTGCGCGAGCGATCAATGTCCGCTGGGCTTCCCAGAACTGCCGTGCCACCTGGATTGCCCCGGATTCCCCGATCTCATCGAGATCCGCGCAGACAACCCGGGCAAGCCTGCGGAGCGCACCCTCTGTGGTCTTCGCACCATTATCGGGTGTCGGGCAGGTGTACTCCTCCGGGGTGATATGGCCGAGAACGAGGTGTGCGTCGGCGCTTGAAGCAAAGTACTCGGTACTCACCGGCGTCGCGGTCCCGTCAAGCGTGACCGTGGAGAGGATCGTGGCGATATTCGTACGGAGCATGCCGGTGTAGACGAGGTACTGTTTCTGTAGCCGCATGGTGTCGGTCAGCCCTTTGAGGCTCTCGAAGTCGTTGAGAGGGATGATATCGGCGGTGGTGCTCCCGACGTCAAGGAGGACCGCATCGGGATACTCCTCGCGCAGATAATCAGCCGAAGCCAACCAGTTCGCGGCGGCAAGGTTCGGGACCGGCTGGGTATGGAAGGCTGCATCGGTGCCGTAGAATATGGCGCTGGGGACAGTGCTCTGGACGGCCCCAACGATCCATCGAATACCCTCGATTTTGCTTGGAAAGCAGTCTGCGAGTTCTCCGCTCATCACCACGGCAGCGGGCCCTTCGTACTCTTTGAGAAGCTCTCTGAGTGGTGCGCCCTGCCAGAGCGGGCAGTAGTGAATATGCACGCCGTCGTCGTCGACGACCTTGAGGTTCGCGCCACCGACATCGATGCCGATCATAGCAGGTTGATCCTCCCGCCTTTATCAAACCGAACTCTCCCGGAGAGGTTAACTTCTCCGGGTGCTTCGCCATGAGACGCTTTTACGAGGATATCGGCGATCTCCTCCTCCATTACGGCCGCGATGCCAACTAGACTGGTCGTGGGCCGGGGATTGACGTCCACTACGTAGATGTCATCATCACCGACGATGACGTCGACCCCGGTATACCCCTGGCACCCAAGGACGTTCATCGCCCGGATGGCGGTCTCGACGATCTCGTTCTCACGTTCGTGGTGGACGGGCGTCTCGCCGCCGAGGTACTCAAACCTCCCATCGTCAGTTATGGCAATCTCCTGCCTGTTGACGGCAAGCAGGAGCGGTGGGTTGCCTGAGTAATACTCGCAGACGTCACCGGTCACCCGGCTCCCCACAAGGCTTACGCTCAGCGCTTCTCCCTCTATGTACGCCTGAGCAAATTCGCCGTCGCCGGGTTCCTCATCAGTCAGTCTTACTCCCTGAGTGCCGCAGCCCATTATCGGTTTGACAACCCTTCTTCCTTCGCCGGCATCAGGGGGGACCGCTATCCCGTTCCTGGAGAGAATCGCTGCTGCCCGCTGCTTGTTTGCGCAGACAGCCGCATTCATGCTTCCACACCCGATGTTGTGGGTGAACTGCTCAAGAAGATACGTATACCGAAAGAGTAGATGGTCGGGGGCAATGACCAGACCTACGTCGCATCCCGGGGCAAGCCTCCGGATCTCGCCCTCGAAGTCGGCTTTCTCCGGCGTCACCACATCATAGCCGCACCGGGCAAAACTCTCGCTTATTGCGGCGAGCATGGCCGCACCCTCGGGCGCAAGCTCGGGGTCGTTGCATATGGAATACTCGGCAAGAAATGCCTTCATCGTAGTACTGATTGGCTGCCAGGCATTTGACCCTGACGATCGGGCAAGTATTTGACACGCGGAGACGATCCCTATAGGCAAGGATGAAGCCGAAGATTATGCTCACCAATGATGATGGTATCACGTCGGCGGGACTCTGGGCTGCCTACGATGCGCTTGCACCCATCGCTGATGTTACTGTGGTCGCACCTGCTACCCAACAGAGCGCCGTAGGGCGTTCGATCTCCATCTTTGAGCCTATTCGCGCGACGCAAGTGACGATGAACGGCGTGCCGGCGTACTCGGTCGGCGGAAAACCTACCGACGCCGTGATTATCGGGCTCTTTGCATTGCACCTGAACCCGGACCTTGTCGTCAGCGGGATCAACATCGGTGAGAACCTCTCATACGAATCCATCATGACATCGGGCACTGTCGGGGCCGCACTAGAAGCTTCCAACCAGGGAGTTCCATCCCTTGCCTTCTCGCTTCAGGTTGAGGATCAGGGCGACAAGTTTGACGATCCATCAAGGATCACGGACCGGTTCTCTGATGCAAAACGGGTTGTCCGCGAGATCTGCGAGAAGATCCTCTCAAACGGGTTCCCCGCGAAGGCTCACGTCATCAACGTCAATATTCCAACTCCGGTTCGCGGCGGCTACGAGGTAACCCGCCTTGCTAAGAAACTCTTCTACACCGGCGTCGAAGAGCGCCTCGATCCTCGCGGGCGCCCCTACTACTGGATCGACGGACCGCTGCATGAGGATGCGGAAGAGGGGACCGATGTACATGCGGTGCAGAAGGGCAACATCTCCATAACCCCCATCACGCTGGACTGTACGGCCTTCGATGCTACGGACGACCTCCGGAGCATCTTCTCCTGACGGCACGGCTATCTGGGTTCGAGGTGAAGAGTACGTCATGAATGCAGCAGAGCAGGTTGGATCGAAGCGGAATGCAGGCTACCGGGCGGCCGATATGGTCGAAGACGGAATGATCGTTGGCCTCGGTACCGGATCGACCGTCTTTTTTGCGATGGAGCGGCTTGGTGAGCGGATTGCCAGTGAAGGTCTTTCGATCGCCGGTATTCCGACATCATACCAGGCGGCCCTGCGGGCACGCCAGTACGGCATCCCGATCACAAGCCTCGATGAGCACCCTGAGATCGATATTGCCATTGACGGGGCTGATCAGGTTGATCCGGACCTGAACCTGATCAAGGGACGGGGAGCGGCCCTCCTCCGGGAGAAGTGTGTCTGTGACGCAACCCGGAGGATGCTTATCGTTGTTGACCAGACTAAGATGGTGGATACCCTGAGCGCGCCTGTACCGGTTGAAGTACTGCCTTTCGCCTCAGCATCTGTTTCCCGGCGCCTCACTCTCCTTGATGGCAGGCCGGTCCTCCGGGAAGGGATAAAGAAGGACGGCCCTGTCATCACCGACAACGGCAACTTCATTCTCGATTGCGACTTCGGGGCGATAGCAGACCCGCGGCACCTGGAGGCAGAGGTGGCCTCGATACCCGGTGCACTGGAGTGCGGCCTTTTCACCGCTTATGGAGAAAAAATTGTGGTCATTGTTGGTGAGGAAAAGGGTTGTCGCATAGTATCATTGCGTTGAGATACAGTCCCGCATCTTCTGGATAAGGTCTAGTTGGTGCCGGGCTTCTTTCCTTTTTTCGTTCTCAATCGTATCCATGATCTCGGTTATCGGGCGAGAGAGTGCATATATCTTCACTGGCCGTCCTTTGCTCTCGGACTTGCTCTCGCGGATATTGATCCAATCACACTCTTTGAGGTAACGCATGGCAATGCTGACTTCGGGTTGACGGAGATCTGTGCCCCGCTCAATGTCCCGAGATGTTGCCTCCTTGGTATTTGCAAGATATACCAGCACTTTGGAGACATTTCGCTTGATACCGATACCCATGAGAAGCTCGGCGAGTTCTTCATCACGCGGTGTAAAATACCGTACCTTATCTGACCTCATCCGTTCACCATCAGATATCTATTGTTTTAAATCTAACTATAAAAATATTATTATCTCAATAGGAGATCTGGCGATTGTGGTGGTCTAGAGAGATTCATTCGAACATCGCATTGATCTGATCAGCCTGTTCTCTGCTGAATCATGCTTTCCCGATAGTGAAAGGATATTTCCGGATATAGATTGGAAGCCTCGGTTCCTTTGCGGAGAAATCCTGGCAGGATGCGCCCTGGCGCAGTTGCTTGGATTAGTTCCGGTGTTCTCACCCTGGACGGGCGCCTCAGGGTATCCTGGTGGGCTGCCGGCGAATCAGCAGTCACAAAGTATGGGAGTAGAAGTAAAAAAAGAGGTTAGATGAGCCCGAGGTTGGATAACTCAGAGAGGATTCTCTGTACTGCCCGCCGGGCATCCTCGGGTACTTTACCGCCCGTGATGATCAGTTTGCCGGACCCAAAGAGGAGGACGACAACCTTTGGATCGTCGAGCCGATAGACCAGGCCGGGAAACTGCTCTGGCTCATACTCGATCTTGTCCAGGTTGAACCCTACTGCAATCTTATTCAGGTTGATCGGCGTCCCGAGGTCTGCGGACGTGACAATGTTCTGGATCTTGTAGGTCAGGTTTTCAGGTATATCGATACCGAGCGCTCGCAGCTGGTCGCCAAGGATCTCCAGGCCGCGTGAGAGGCTGTCGATACTCTTTGCACCGGTCAGAACGACCTTGCCGGAGCCAAAGATGAGCGCAGCAATCTTCGGGTCTTGCATTCGGAGAACGACGCCGGGAAACCTCTTTTTATTATATTCCGCATCCTTCAGCTGGGAGGCAAGAGAGGGGAGATCAAGGGATTCAGTCACTTTTGCTGAAGCAACTATATTTTCTATCTTGAGAGACTCCTCTGGCTTGTGCTCATTCATATTTATAACATGCTTAAAAGAGTATATAAAGAGTTGGTTATTTATTCCTCTAGAGTTGAGATGTCTCCGGGATCCATCCCCAATTCTCGCGCTTTTAAGACACGCCGCATGATCTTGCCGCTCCGGGTTTTAGGGAGCGCGTCGACGAAATCTATCTCGGACGGTATGGCGATGGGCCCGAGCGTCATCCTGACATGGTAGACAAGGTCGTTTTTCAGTTTCTCACTGGGCTCGCGACCGTTCTTGAGGATGACGAAGGCCTTGATGGTGTTCCCCTTCAGTGCATCTGGTTTTCCGATAACGGCGGCCTCCGCGACGGCTTCATGAGAGACAAGCGCGCTCTCGACCTCTGCGGTTCCGATGTTGTGCCCGGCGACGACGATCAGGTCGTCGGACCGGCCGATGACCATGATGTAGCCGTTTTCATCCTTCACTGCGAGGTCTGATGCAGTGTAGCACCCGGGGATGGTGTTCCAGTACTTGCAGTAGCGCTCGTCGTTGTTCCAGATCGTCCGCATCATGGATGGCCAGGGCTCCTTGATGACCAGGAGGCCGCCTGTCCCGGGTGGGACCGGGTTGCCCGCCATATCAACGACATCCGCAACGACTCCGGGGATCGGCTTACCGGCGAATCCCGGGCGCATGGGCTCACCGATCATCGTGGTCACCATGTGCATCCCGGTCTCGGTCTGCCACCATGTGTCCACGATCGGGTACCTCTCCTTCCCGATGACACGGTAGAACCATTCGAACGCCTCGGGGTTGAGAGGTTCGCCGACAGATCCGAGGACCCTGAGCGATGAGAGGTTGTAGCGGTTCGGCCACTCTTCACCCACCCGCATGAACATGCGTATTGCCGTCGGGGCGGTGTAGAAGATGGTGACACCATACTCATCGATGAGATCCCAGTAGGTACCCGGGTTCGGGTAATCCGGGGTTGCCTCCGCGATGAGGCAGGTGGCGCCGTTCAGGAGCGGACCATACACCACGTAACTGTGGCCGGTGATCCAGCCGGGATCGGCGGTGCACCAGTAGACGTCGTTGTCTTTGACGTCGAAGACGTACTTCGTCGTGTAGTAGGTCCCGACCATATATCCGCCGCAGGTGTGGACGATCCCTTTCGGGGAGCCCGTGGTGCCGCTCGTATACAGAATGAAGAGCGGGTCCTCGGCGTCCATCGGCTCGGCCGGGCACTCCCGTTCTACGCCCTCCATCAGGTCGTAGTAGTCCACTTCCATCTCCGGGTGGAGTTCAACGGGCTTATCGGTGTCCCGACGGAGAATGACGATTCGCTCTACGCTCGGGGCGTTGACGACCGCTTCCTCCACGATATTCTTGAGCGGGATTGCTTTGCCGCGCCGGTAGGTGACGTCGGCAGTGATCACAACCTTTGCGTCGATCCCGGTGATCCGCTGGTTGAGCGCGCTGACGCCGAACCCGCCAAAGACGACCGAGTGAATGGCTCCGATCCGGGCGCAGGCGAGCATCGCAATGATCTGCTCGGGGACCACCGGCATATAGATGCAGACCCGGTCGCCCTTCCTGACGCCAAGGCGTTTCAGTCCGTTCGCGAATCGGCAGACTGCCTGGAAGAGCTGGCGGTAGGTAAGGATCCGCTCTTCGTCTTCGGTCTCTCCCCGCCACATGATCGCGACCTTGTTGCGCCGCTGGTTGTATACGTGGCGGTCCAGGCAGTTGTAGGTGATGTTGAGTTTAGCATTCAAGAACCACCGGGCGTATGGGTAGTTCCACTCTTTAACCTGGCTCCAGGGTTGGAACCATTCGAGTTCCTTTGCAATGCGGTCCCAGAACCCGTCGGGGTCTGAAAGGAATTCCTGGTAGGCCTGGTTGTAGTTGCCTACCCAGGTGTGCTCTCTACAGCTGGCCTCGGGAGTGTAGTACTTTGCCTCCTCGAGTTTGACATCAAATTTCTCAGCCATCCGGTTACCCCGTATTATACATTATTAATAATGTATATTGTATATCAACATTCTGGTCAGGAGGACCTCGACCCGGTGGAGGCGGCAGATCCGGGTTCGGTTGTCGGGAATTCTGTGGGACGGATCAGGGTTAAAGACTCGCTAGATTCGGGGTGATATTCTCGATTCGCTCCTGGTGAGCGTTGCAGAAGGTGATGAGGGTTTCCCGAGGGGCACGCAGGTGGAGTGTCCCGGTCGCGGGGCCGGGTATACTGACAAAGGGAACGCCGCGGCCCATAGTTTTGGACGGTCCTCACATCTGCAGGATCAGAAGAGGTGGTGCGGTGTGATGAGATCGAGAGCGAGTTCGGGCTCGTACGGGTAGGGTTTACTGCTGCAAAAAAACAGTGTTAAATCGGGAAAAGAGGATGGTGCCCGGGATGGCAGAGCGAGTCAAACTTAATCGTATTCGCGCCACGTCTTTCCGCAGGCGGTGCAACGGAAGAATCTGACCTCGCTCTCATCCGCCGCCCGCAGTTGCCGCAGCCACCAGTATGCTGTCGTACACTCGCACTCCGGACATTTGATGTTCGTAGTCGGGAGCGTTGCTACTTTATCCTCTTCATCGACGATGGTGATCTCTTTTTCGATGCGTTTATCTGTCATTTTCAACCGGTCACCGGCCTCTATCTCCCGGATATAACCACACTTTTTGCACTTTAACTGGCCTCCGGACGATATCATCAGGCCTTTGCACTGTGGACAGAACATCATTATAAGAGATGGGGTCCCAATCGAAATTAATTTGTGGGGTGGGGCAACCTCATCTGTGAGTGCGGGGTTGTTACCTTCCAGTCGCACTGCAATAGCGTGGCCACACAGCAGGTGCCTCGTTCGAATGGGGCGCACAAATGCTTTAATGCCAGATACACCGAAAGGTAAGGGATGAAGGATTACCTGGTGCTGATCTCCTGCATCTGCTTTCTCGCCTTCCTTATCCCGGGAAGGTTCCGAAAGTATCTCGCCATCGGCGGGTGGGCAAGCATCGTCGGATATCTCCTCCTTGAGCTCCCTTACTACTTCTCGATCAATAACTTCCTGTACCCGACAATAACCATCCTCTCCCTTCCTTTCCTCTATATCACCGCAAAATACCTGCTTCGTGCAGACCCCCGGGTAATGCAGCTCTCGACGATAGCGGCTGTTGCGTTCCTTATTTACGCTCCCTTCGGCTACATACCGTCACTCGGGAACTGGCTGATCGCGGTCGTCGCGGAACAGACATCCGTCGCGCTCTCAGCGGTTGGATATCCTGTAAACTTTGAGGCCTGGAACCTGATGGAGCGCAACGGGTTCCGGACCGAGATCATCCTCGCCTGCACCGGGATTCAGAGCATTGCGATCATGCTCGGGGTCGCATGGGGTGTGCGGTCGACGACAAGACAGAAGATCGCTGGATTTCTCATGGTCTTCCCGACGATCTACATCTTAAACATCTTCCGCAACGTCTTCGTGGTTACAGCGTATGCCGAACAGTGGTTCCCCTACTTGCCTGAGATCGCCGGCAACGGCGAGTTCGGCTACGAGAGTTTCTTCTGGGCGCACAACGTCATGGCTGAACTGGGCGCGCTGGTATTCCTTGTGATCCTTGCGTATGGGCTCTTCTGGCTCCTCCCCGAACTCGGCGACCTCGCCAACGGTCTCTACCATCTCTACCGCAATGAAGTAGTGCAGATTGTCCGGCCGAAGATCAAAGAATCCGAAGTCTAACCTCGTGTGGGTTCATCTGGGTCTCGTTGGCGGGAGGCCCGGATGAGCCCCCATGTTTTGGGGTTTATCTGCCGCGTACGCGGCAAAATTCGGATGAATTGAGTCCAGAGGGGGGCAGGTCTCTTCAACCGTCAGGAATACTGCCGGTAGAGGTAGAAGAGCCGCTGAATCGCAGAGATGTTTGTGCAGACTGCGATGAGGAGTATCGAGACCCAGATGTAGCCGGTGACGCCTCCGAGCACCAGAACGAGGATCGTCTCGGGCCTGCCGAAGAAGCCGACGCCTTCGAGAGGGTCCTCAATCTTGCCGGCAATCCTCTCGGTATAGCCGATCTCTGCGTAGGTCACCGGCTTGATGAATGTATTGATCAACGACCCGATGAGCGCCAGCCCCACGATGCCGAAATCGGCCATCTCCGGGAGATTCATGAGGTGGCTGACGATAGGGATGCCCGAGAGTCCCACACCGAGGATGACCGCTGCATCGACGTATTTGTCTGCAACCCAATCGAAGACGGCCCCAAATTTGCTCTCGGTATGGTTCTTTCGGGCGACGCTGCCGTCCACCAGGTCAAGGACCGCCGAGACAAACAGGAGCAGGCCGCCTGCAAGGAAATAGCGTTGGGAGAAGGCAAGTGCGCATAAAAAGCCAAAGAGCAGGGCGAGGGCCGAGACCTGATTCGGGGTAACGCCCAGGCGTGCAAAAAATGACGCGATAGGCTCAGTATATTTGATGAATTTCGGCCGTAGAGAGGTTATATTCATCGCATATTTTTATCAGTCTGTAAGAGTTTAACCTTTGCTGCCTCCGGCAGAGGGGCAACATCCCCTCTGAATGGCGCATACGCTCCAAAATCACCAGATTCATAAATGCTCCCGTTAGATAGATCTGTGGGAAGGAGATCCAATGGCTGAATACGACAGGCCGCACGTTCTTATGATGTCGGAGATCACCGTCGACGGGAAGCTCACCCTGAAGCGCGGGGCCTCCAGCAAGATCCTTATGAAATACATGGCACCCGAGACCGAGATTCTTCTTCACCAGACCCGGGCAGCATGCGATGCCATCATGGTCGGAGCAAACACTATCCGGATCGATAACTCCTTCCTGACAGTTCGGCTGGTGGAGGGGAAGAATCCGCTCCGCGTTATTCCGTGCAGCCGGGCCGATCTCCCACCGAATGCAAACGTGCTCGGACCGGACGCGCGGACGGTCATCGCGGTCAGCAAGGCCGCGCCGGCGGAAAATGTTGCCCGTCTCCGGGAGACCGGAGTCGATCTCGTCGTTGCCGGAGAAAACGAGATCGACCTGCCCGAACTGATGCGGATCCTTAAGAGGGATTACGGTGTCCGCCGGATGATGATCGAAGGTGGACCAACGCTGAACTGGTCCATGCTGAACCATCACCTTGTCGACGAGATTCGCCTGATCCACCTGCCGTTCATCGTCGGCGGTGCCGATACCCCGTCGCTCGTCGGCGGCATGCACATCGAGACTGAAAAAGAGATGATCCGGCTCGCCCTGAAGCGCCACTTCATGTGCGGGAGCAACCTGGTCACCGAGTGGGACGTACTCTACAGAGACGGTCCCGAAGAATAACCATTTTTCACTTGCCCTCTTGAGTGCCCCTTCATATCGCCGGGGGAGTGAATGATCTGATCCGGAACCTGCCTTTGCGTCTCAGATCATCACGTAGGGATCCGCCTTCATAAACTCCCGGCAGACCGTCGTCGCGTAGTGGCCGGGGGGGAGGGTAAACCGGAGCCGGACACTCTCACCGGATATATCAGCCTGAACATCCGCAGAGAGACTGATCGCCCGGAGAGTTCCGGCGAACTTGGTCTCCACGAACCGGGAGGCACGCTCGAAGTCTTCTGCAGTGATCCCCGACTTCTCCATCAGATCCTGCATGATCTCATCCATCGGACCGTGCGATGCCATCGGTTCGGAACCCGGAATGAATAGGGCAATCCGGCACCGGCCGCGGCGGATCTGCATGAGAGCCGCCTGCCGGTTCCGCGACGAGACGATATCCTCGCGGCCGTTTGCAAAGAGGAGACGGTCGCCGACCTCCGGCTCGGTGAGCGAGAAGCCTGCATCGATGCGGGAGGAGAGCGCGCAGTTGAAGAGATACGACTGGAACGCGCTTACGAGGAGCGAGAGGAGTTTTGGCGGAAGAACCCGGAGCGCGCCGGCGTAGTCGCCGGGGTTCGCGACGAGGTGGTTTGCCATCGCCCGCTCGTACGTCATCTGGATGGGAAGGTCGGCGAGCGCCGCCCGTGCATCGCGGGTCTCTGCAAAATTGCGCCTGGCCCGTTGCGCCGTCTCCGTCTCGAGGGGATACGTCCGGCCGATGTACGTGACCACGGCGCCCTCGTAATTGCCCTTGAGGATCTCCTCACCGACGATATGAGTGACCGGCCGGACGACGCCGAATCGCTGGAGCCCGTAGTAGTTTGGCACCCCGGCGGATACCGCCTCTGTGGCCGCCTGGACACGTTTAGCAAGTTCCTCCGGGTTACAGTCCCGGATAACGATATCGAACCGGTTGCCCGCAAGATCTCCGAGGCTGAGCGGATGCTGCGACCGGCCCACGACCTCAAGCAAGATATCTTTGATGCGCACCAGCCCGACCGCTTCGGGCGTGACATCGTAGATCGATATGAACTGGGTGGTCACCGCGTTCTTGTCCTTGGTCCCCGCCCAGGCGATCCGCCGGTGGCTGATCCCGAGGTGCTTAGCAATCTCTTTGACCGCCTGCTGGAGTTCCCAGTTCTTCTTGGTGAGCCGGCAGATGAGGTATGGTCCGTTCGGGTCGCTGATGGGAAGCGGAAGTTCTTCGACGACGAAGTCTTCGGGGCTTGAACGGAGCCGCCCCCCGATACCGGGGGAGTCGGATGCGTAATAGCGCATCCCGAGGTCTTTCTCAAGGGGATAGGGTGAGGGCATCATAGCAGGGAGAGGTCGCCGGTGATCCGGTCGAGGTCTTCGGAACGAGCGGGTCCAAGACCGAGCGCCGTCACGGTCCCCGGCGGGATCTCGGTCAACCCGGCGTCCTGGATGATCGAGGCGGGGATGCCCGCCTGCTCTGCGATCGTCTTGAGTTCAAAGAGCTGCCGCTCATTTTGCACCTTCAGCACCACTTTCTTCTGCCCTTCGTCGAGCCAGGCCTTCTTTGCGATCTTATCGGCCTTCTCGTAGGCGCTGACGGCGGCGTGGGCGATCTGCGCACACTTCTTGCCGCAACTCATCTTGATGTCGGCGCGCACGACCAGACACTGCTTCCACTTAAACTCCCGTTCTTCCGGCATTTCGGTACTACCTGGGGCATGATCCGTCAAATATGCAGCTAATGGGGGCAGGGGGCGGCAGGTGCTACTGGTATCGTTGATCTGAATGCTGGGGGGCACGATAGGACGAAAAATTAGGTATTCGGCGTGACTCACACTCGGGTGTTCCTGCTCTGTCCCGGGGTGTGTTGCATATTGGATCTGGTCTAAAAACCGGAGCCCATCCATGAGGTTTTGTTCTTAAGAGTGTGTGCACGGCTTTCCATGGGGCATCGTATCTGGGGGGTGGGGACAGGGGAGGGGGGCGTGCCCCCCTCGCACCTACCGGTGCTCGAGCTCCGGTCCTTCGGACCGTCGCACTCCCCGTCAGCCCCACCCCCCATGGCGATTCCCCCACGGTCCAGTGCAAGGGGTTTTGTGGGCGCATTCACCGTTCTGATTTAAAGCAAATATGCTCTGGAACTACCTATCCCTCAAATTTTTGAACTAGACCCGACAGGTTGCACAATTAGGAACAGACAAAACAAGCAAACTCAAGTGTGAGTCAACACTCTGAAGAACAAAACCTCATGAGATGGCTGTTGTTGGAAGTCCAATGGATGCCTTATCTGTCCAATCCGAAGACCGGCCGTACGACTATAAGTACCTCTCATCCACCCCATTTTATGCCTCCATAGGTCTATTATTGTCAGGAACCAGGTGCCGGCCTGAACACACGCACCCGGTCGCCGGAAACCCACGTCTGCGAGGCATGGTAATCTGATCTGGGATGTAGTTGTGGTTGGCGCAGGCCCCGCCGGGAGTGCTGCCGCGCGGGCCTGTGCTGAGGAGGGGCTTTCAACGCTCTGCATCGAGGAGCATGGAACGATCGGGTACCCCGTTCAGTGCGCGGGCCTCCTCTCCGCGTCCGCGTTTGCGGAGTGCGACGTCTCGAAGAGGTCGGTCTTGAACGAGGTGACCGGCGCCCGGATGTTCTCCGGTCTTGGCGGGGAACTCCTCTTCGACGCGGGGGTCACGAAGGCGTACGTCGTGGATCGGTGTCTCCTCGATCGGGAGATGGCGGAGAATGCAGCGAACGCGGGAGCGGAGTTTTGCTTGAAGACCAGCGCCTGCGGCATCCGGGGCACCACGCTTCTCGCCCGCGGGGTTTGCGGGCGCGAGGAGATTCCCTTCCGCCTCCTGATCGCCGCCGACGGCCCGCGCAGTTCCATCGCCCGAATGCTCGGTCTGCAGCGAGCGGAGACCTACCTCGCCGGGGTGCAGGCGGAGGTGCCGCATGAGATGGACCCGCGCTATGTGGAACTGCACCCCAACGCCTCCCCTGACTTCTTCGGGTGGGTGATCCCGGTGTCGGAGACCCGGGCACGCGTCGGGCTCTGCGCACGGGAGCAGGCAAAGGACCACTTCGATCGGTTCATCGCCCGATACGGGGATAATATCCTCCACCTCGTAAGCGGAGTCATCCCGCTCGGGGTCATGCCACAGACCTATGGCCACCGTGCGCTCTTCGTCGGCGATGCGGCGGGGTTTGCGAAACCCACGTCGGGAGGCGGGGTCTATACCGGCGTCCGGTCGGCAAAGCACGCTGCCGCAGTCGCAGCGGCCTGCGTGGCCCGCATGACGTTCGACGACGAAAGCCTCCGGGATTATGAACGACGCTGGAAGAAGGATTTCGGAAGAGAGCTTGATATCGGGATGAAGGCGCTTAGGATGAGGCAGAGGATGACGCCGGAAGAGATCGACCGCCTCTGCCGGGCCCTTAATGACGAAGACCTCATCGCGACGATTGTGGAGCACGGCGATATGGATCGGCCGGGTGCATTGCTCCGCAAACTCGCCCTGAAACCCGCATTAGCCAGGGCAATGGGCATACTTTTCGCATCAGGAGTACGTCAGATTCTTACCGGCTGATATCCCCGTCACGTTTAGTAATAACTTTATATCAAAACGTATTACAGTTCGTCAGGGTGCGACATGCATATTCCTGACGCGTTTATACCGATGGGACAGGCCCTGGTCTACTGGGTCATTGCCCTTATCTTCATTGCTCTCGCCCTCCGGTGGGCGCGACGTTCGATGGGAGAGGAGAAGGTGCCGCTGGTTGCCGTGCTTGCGGCAGGCATCTTCGCCATTCAGGCGTTGAACATCCCCATTCCCTGGGGAACGAGCGGCCACATGGTCGGCGCAGCGCTCGCGGCAATCGTCCTCGGGTCACCGTATGCAGGCGTCTTTGTCCTGACGCTGGTGCTCCTCGTGCAGGGCGTCATCTTCGGTGACGGCGGCATCACCGTCATGGGCGCCAACATCGTCAACATGGGCGTCGTCGGCGGATTTGTCGGCTACTACGGGTATACCGCCGTTAAGGGCGTAATAGGCAACTCGTATGCCGCTGCATTCATCGCCGGCTGGGCATCGCTCTTCATCTCCGCGATCCTCTGTGCGGTCGAACTTGCAATCGCCGGGACGTTCCCGCTTGGACTCGGCCTCACCATGATGGGGACCTACCACGCCGTCATCGGTCTCATCGAAGGAGGCATCACCGCGGTTGCTCTCTACCTGATCGCGTCGGCACGGCCCGACATCCTTGAACATCCCACGGTGGTGAGTGCGTAATGGAGAGAAAGCAGTTTGTCATCATCGGTATCGCGATCGCCCTCGTGATCGCCGTTGCCGCGCCGTTCCTCGCGTCAGGGGACCCCGACGGGCTAGAGAGTGCGTTCTTCAGCATCTACGGGGCAAAACCCTTCATGGGGAGCGAACTCGATGAAGATGCCGCCGGCGCCGCAGAGGAGCAGGTAGTCGCCGTGACCGGAAACGACTTCACGTATGAGGCGCTCATGCCCGATTACAGCATTCCCGGGATGGATAAGGCCGGAGAAGTGATCGCGATCGTGATCGGCACCCTCCTCATGCTCGTCCTGGTGCTCGGTGTTGCGAAGATCTCCGCACGGCCCGATAACTAAATACATAAAAAGTTCCTATTTTTTGCTATCATGCACCTGATCGAGACCCGCGATCTCACCCATATTTACCACGGCGGTGTTCGTGCCCTCGAGAGTGTGAACTTCATTGCAGAGCGAAAGTCACGCATCGCCGTCATCGGGCCGAACGGGGCCGGAAAGAGCACCCTTTTTAAGCATTTCAACGGCATCCTCAAACCCACGTCCGGCGAGGTGCTGGTCCGGGGCGAGCCGATCACGAAGGAGAACCTCCGCGAGGTGCGCAAGTTCGTCGGGATCGTCTTCCAGAACCCCGACGACCAGATCTTCTCTCCGACCGTGGAGCAGGATGTCGCGTTCGGTCCGACCAACCTCGGCCTCGACGAGACAACGGTTGCTCACCGCGTCGAGGAGGCGCTGCATCTCCTCGGGATCGAGGAACTGCGGGATCGCGTGCCGCACCACCTCTCGGGTGGCGAGAAGAAACGGGTGGCCATCGCGGGCATTCTCGCGATGGAGCCGCAGGTGCTGGTGCTTGATGAACCGACCGCGGGGCTCGATCCACAGGGTGTCTCCGATCTTGTCGAGTTCATCAATCGACTGCCCAATGAGTACGGCATGACGGTGGTCTTCTCGACACACCATCTCGACCTCGTTGCAGAGATGGCGGACTTCGTTTACGTGATGGATAAGGGGAGCGTGGTCGGCTCAGGGACGGTTGAGGAGATCTTCGCCCGGTCTGAGTTGCTTGCCCGTACAAGGCTCAATATACCGCCTATACCGAAATTGATCCGGTCGCTCCAGGAGAACGGCATTCCCATCGAGATGGCCTATACCTACGAGGATGCGAAGAAGTCGTTTCTCGAAGCCTATGCAAGAAGAGTATGATCGACGACCTCTATGCAATCGAGAAACATGCTGGCAGGATAAGCCCCATCCACCAGCTGGATGCGAGAATTAAACTTCTTATAACGCTCGCTGCCATTGTGGCCATCGTCGCCGTACCTTACTCGACGAGGATTTACGAGCTCGGTACCGTCTTCTTTGCTCTCTTTGCCGGACTCTGGGTTGTATCCCGCCTCTCTCCGGTTGTCTACCTCCAGAGGCTTGCGATCATCCTGCCGTTCGGGATCTTTCTCGTTATCTTTCAGGTCTTCATCAAAAATCCGTACTATGACGCCTTTCATACGATTGCAACCCTTCCCTTCGGGATCGAGGTCTACGCAGAATCTGTAGAGTTTGCGTCGATTCTCCTCGTGAAGTTCATCGTCAGCGTATCGTTCATCATCCTGCTCTCGTCAACGACAAAGATGCAGGATATGATCGAGGCCGCGGGGAGGCTTGGTCTGCCGCGGGAGTTCACCCTCACGCTCGGTATGATGGTCCGCTACATATTCGTCTTTGCCGAGATGTTCGGCAGGATACGGACCGCGATGGAGACCCGGTGTTTCGATCCCCTCGACCGGACGCTCCCCTACCGCTACCGGCTGCACCAGATCGGCTACACGGTCGGGACGATCTTCATCCGGTCCTACGAGCAGGGCGAGCGCACCTACACGAGCATGCTCTGCCGGGGCTACGGAGCGAACGCGAGCCTGTATATCCGGCGAAAGCCTCTCGGTGCCGGAGAGATCGTCTTCTTTGTCGGAGTACTGGCCTTCATCGTGCTCTCTACGGTGCTCATCTATATGCAGCCGTAGGTCGGTGGTGCCTGCAAGCCCCGCCCCCACACTTCCTAGATGGAACAGGGATTCTTCTCTGCCGCACAAAACGGATCATTCATATCAATCGGGTGTACATAGGAGAGTATGGCCGCAAAAAGCGAATTCGGCAGAGGCTTTATCGTCAATCTCATGCTTCTTTCGCGGCACTTCGGTCTGCCGCCGGAGAGGGCCTTCATTGGCGCCGCCGATCACCTCAACGACTTCATCGTGCCGGAACAGTTCCGGGGGACCGAGATCGAAGAGCTCGCTGAGCGTCTTCGCAAGATGGTAATCTGGCACCAGCCGGGTATCATGGACAAAGAGGATGCTGCAGACGTAAGAAGGCTTCTCAACCGGATAGCAGTAGCCATCGATACAGAGCTTGGCATACCGAACCCCGACACAGGGAAATACGATTGATTGGGATGCTCCTCTCCTGCACGGTCGGGCTGTTCATATTCCCTGGCAGATGCGGGCGAAAGCTCCATTGTGCTGTGGACCGCGAGGATAATCCTGAAACGATGAATTTTTTGGAGCCATACAGTATAAGTGGTTATAAGACCAATATATAGTGTGAGTTTTGTTGCGATTCAGGACACCGCTCTTCTAGCGGAGGTCATAGATGACTGATACTTACGATGCTTCTCATATTACGGTACTGGAAGGCTTGAGACCGGTGCGGGAACGTCCCGCCATGTACATCGGCAGTACGGATACCCGGGGGTTGCATCACCTGGTCTACGAGGTCGTGGACAATGCTGTGGATGAGGCTCTTGCCGGGTTCTGCGATCGGATCCTGGTGATCATCAACCGGGACGGTTCGATCACGATCGATGATAATGGCCGGGGTATCCCGGTCGATCTCATGCCGCAGTATGGCAAGAGCGCTCTTGAGATCGTCCTTACCGTACTCCATGCCGGTGGGAAGTTCGATAAGAACACGTACCAGGTCTCCGGCGGTCTGCATGGTGTCGGTGTCTCGGTCGTCAATGCTCTCTCAAGCTGGCTCGATGCAACGGTCTATAGGGACGGCAAGATCTACACGATGCAGTTCCGGCAGGGTCTGGTTACAAAGCCGCTTGAGAGCCGCCAGGAGACCCAAGCCGAGATGGAGGTGCGCTACGCGGAGCGATACGGCGACCGGCCGGGACGTCATATCGACTACGAGCGTCTTCGGGGCACCCGGATCACGTTCCAGCCCGACCGCTCGATCTTCGAGACCATCGAGTTCGATTATGATGTTCTGGACCACCGGCTCCGCGAGCTTGCCTACTTAAATAGCGGCCTTACGATCGTCCTCCGGGACGAGCGGACCGGCGATGCGGTCACATACTGTTTCGAAGACGGTATCCGGCAATTCGTCGCTCACATCGGCGAGGGGAAGGAGAGCCTCCACGATGATATCATCTACTTCCAGAAGCGCGACTCCGAGAACATGGTTGAGGTCGAGGTCGCCCTGCAATATAACAACTCATACACGGAGACGATCTACACCTACGTCAACAGCGTCAATACCCGCGAGGGAGGCACTCACCTCGAAGGCTTCCGGAGCGCTCTCACCAGGGCGATCAACGGCGCCGCCCACCGTAACAACCTCTTAAAAAGCAACGATGCCCAGGTACGGGGCGAAGATGTCAGGGAAGGGCTCGCGGCCGTCATCAGCACCCGGATCGCGAACCCCCAGTTCGAGGGGCAGACCAAGATGCGCCTTGGAAACAGCAACGTTCGGGGCATCGTGGACTCGCTCGTCTACTCCTCCCTCACCGAGTACTTTGAGGAGCATCCAAAGACCCTCCAGGCGATCGTGGAGAAGGCAATGGCGGCAGCCCGGGCCCGTGAAGCTGCCCGGGCCGCGCGCGATCTCGCCAGACGCAAGAGCACGCTTGAGTCAACCGGTCTTCCTGGGAAGCTCGCCGACTGCCAGGAACGTGACCCGGCGAAGAGCGAACTCTATATCGTGGAAGGAGACTCTGCAGGCGGTTCTGCGAAACAGGGCCGGGACCGAAAGTTCCAGGCGATCCTCCCCCTCCGGGGAAAGATCTTAAACGTCGAGAAGGCGTCGGCACACAAGATCCTCAAGAACGCTGAGATCCAGGCTCTGATCTCCGCTATCGGCACCGGGGTTGGGGACAATTTCGACGTGGAGCGAGCCCGCTACCACCACATCATCCTGATGACCGATGCGGATGTCGATGGGGCACATATCCGGACGCTCCTTCTCACGTTCTTCTACCGCTACATGGTGGAGATCATAGAGAAAGGCTACGTCTACATTGCCCAGCCGCCGCTCTATCGGATCGTCAGAGGAAAACAGGTGCAGTATGCCTACCGCGAAGAGGAGTTGCACAAGATCATCTCTGAGTCCGGCGAGAAAGGTCTCACCATCCAGCGTTACAAGGGTCTTGGTGAGATGAATGCAGAGCAGCTCTGGAGCACCACGATGGATCCGGAGAATCGGATCCTCAAACAGGTGAGGATCGAAGATGCCGCTTACGCAAACGAGATATTCGAGAAACTCATGGGAGAAAACGTAGACGCCCGGAGAGACTTCATCCGCCGGCACGCAAAGGAGGTGAACAACCTTGACATCTAAGCAGGTTGTTCCGATAAACATCGAAGACGAGATGAAGTCATGCTACATCGACTACGCGATGAGCGTGATCATCGGCCGGGCCATCCCCGACGTGAGGGACGGCTTGAAACCGGTCCATCGCCGCACCCTCTACGCCATGCGGGAGCTCGGCAACACCAGCGACAAGCCCTACAAGAAGAGCGCCCGTATTGTCGGAGACGTAATGGGTAAATACCATCCTCACGGCGATGCAGCCATCTACGATACGCTCGTGAAGATGGCCCAACCGTTCTCCTACCGCTACACGCTGGTGGACGGCCAGGGGAACTTCGGCTCCGTCGACGGGGACTCTGCTGCCGCCATGCGATACACGGAGGCGAGGCTCACCAAGGTCGCGGAGGAACTGCTCGCCGATATTGAGAAGGAGACCGTCGATTTCGTTCCGAACTTCGACGGATCGCTTGAGGAGCCCGCTGTCCTCCCTGCCCGGATCCCGAACCTCCTCGTCAACGGATCGAGCGGGATTGCGGTCGGTATGGCGACGAACATGCCGCCTCACAACCTCCGCGAGGTCTGTGAGGCGATCTGCCGTGTCATCGACGAGCCGGGTGTCTCCACGGAGGAGCTGATGCAGATCATGCCGGGCCCGGACTTTCCGACCGGCGGGATCATCATGGGCTCCGAGGGTATCCGCGAGGCCTACCTGACCGGGCGCGGGAAGTGCGTGGTCCGTGGAGTCGCAGAGATCGTGGAGGAAGGCCGGACACCGCAGATCATCATCACCGAGATCCCCTTCCAGGTGAACAAGGCGCGCTTGATCGAGAGCATCGCAGGCCATGTTCGTGAAAAGAGGATCGAGGGCATCAGTGACATCCGCGATGAGTCGGATCGCGACGGCATGCGGGTCGTGATCGACCTTAAAAAGGGTGTCTCGCCCCAGGTGGTGCTGAACTACCTCTACAAAAACACAGCGCTTGAGTCTTCCTTTGGGATCATCAACCTCGCGATCGTCGACCACCAGCCCCGGACGCTGAACCTCAAGGAACTCATCCACGAATATCTCAAGCACCGGGTGGAGGTCGTCCGGCGAAGGACCGAGTTCGATCTCGCTAAGAGCGAGGAACGAATGCACATCCTCCGCGGTCTCCTCGTCGCGCTCGAGAATATCGATGCGGTCATCGCGACCATCCGGGCATCCGGGACGACCGAGGAGGCTGCAAAGGCCCTGGTGGAGAAGTTTGCGCTGGATGAGGTGCAGGCCGACGCAATCTTGAAGATGCAGCTTCGGCGGCTTGCGGCGCTTGAGCAGCAGAAGATCCTCGACGAACGTGATGCCCTCGCCAAAGAGATCGAGCGGCTCACCGAGATCCTTGCAAGCGAAGCAAACATTCTTGCCGTGATCAAGAGTGAACTCGTCGATATTGGTACGCGCTACGGTGACGAACGGAGGACCCGGATCGAGCGCAAAGTCGAGACGCTCGAGGTGGAGGACCTCATCGAGAATAAACCAATGCTGGTCTCGCTCACCTCTTCAAATTACATCAAGCGCATCGACCTTGACACCTACAGGAACCAGCGGCGCGGGGGACGCGGCGTCATCGGAATGGCCACCAAGGAAGACGACGGCGTCGAGCGGGTCTTTGTCGCCAATACGCACGATACTCTCCTCTGTTTCACTGATAGAGGGAAGGCGTACTGGCTGAAGGTCTACGACCTTCCCGAGGGGCAGCGGGCGAGCAAGGGCAAGGCCCTTGTCAACCTCTTAAACCTCGGCGGCGACGAGCGGGTGACTGCTGTCACTCCGGTCAGGGAGTTCCGGTCAGATCACTACCTCTTCTTTGCGACGAGAGGAGGAACTGTCGCAAAGATTGCGCTCGACGAGTTCTCGAGGCCCCGGCAGACCGGGATCAATGCTATCAACCTCCGCGATGGCGATGCGCTGGTGGATGTGAAGGTGACCGATGGGAACCAGGAACTGATCCTGACGACCAAGTTCGGGCAGAGCCTCCGGTTCCACGAGGAGGCGGTTCGCCCGGTTCACCGGGGTGCCATGGGCGTGCGGGGGATCAAGCTCCGCAGCGGGGATACCCTCCAGGCCATATCCGTGGTTGAGGGCGACCATCTCCTCACCATCACGGAGCAGGGCTTCGGGAAGCGGACGGAGTTCGACGAGTTCCGCGGCCACGGGAGAGGCACGCTCGGCGTACGAAACATCCTCGTTGACGCCCGGGGCGGCGGTGTCGTCGGATCGATGGCAGTCTCCGACGATGCCGAGATCATCGTGATGAGTGCGTCCGGCATCGTAATCCGGACGAAGGTCTCCGAGATCTCGGTCCAGAAACGAGGAACTCGCGGCGTCCGGGTCATGAAACTCGATGACGGCGACCGTGTCATCGGATTTACGATCCTCGATAAGGAAGATGCGTAAATCCCTCCTACTCCGTCTTTTTTAACCCGGACACCGGGTCGCTTATCACGCTCTTGCGACGATTGCGGTGATGTTATCGGTGCTTGCTGCGTCCTTCGCGGCCTCGATCAGCCTTCGGCATGCCTCCTCGGGCTCACTGGCAAGCACAATCTCCTGAATGGCGCTCTCAGGGAGATAGTCGTGGAGACCGTCTGAGGTGATGACGAGAACCGCCCCGGCAATCATCTGCTCATCTAGGTCCACCCGCACCCATCTCTCCAGGCCAAGAGCCTGGGTCAGGATGTTCTTTCCGGGGTGAGAGATCGCTTCTGCGGGGGAGATTACCCCGGAATCCACAAGGCTCTGGACGTAATTCTGGTCGCGCGTATGCCAGACGGACGAGGGCGTGATGATGTGGGTTCTACAATCGCCCACCGTGCCGATCCAGCACCTGCCCGAATCATCAACGATCGCAGCCGAGAGTGTCGTCCCGGAGTTCAGGCGGTTTTCCTGGTTGTAGGTGCGTATTCTCGTATTTGCATGCTGGAAGATGCGCTCAAGCACTGCGGGAGGTTCCATCGCGGGAAGGCACCTTTCTGCAATCGCCTCCAGAGCCTGGATTGCCATCCTGCTTGCGACCTCCCCGCGCTCGTGCCCCCCAAGGCCGTCAGCGACGGCAAATACGTGATACCCGTTGACCTGGCCGGTAAAATAGGCATCTTCGTTCTGCTCACGTAGCCCCATATCGCTCATCGCCGCATATCGAATCACCGGCTTCACACCTACCCCACATTCCTCTGGATGCGCGAATGAATAGTCTTTTGTGCTCCGCTGCCTCATGGGAACCCACGGGAAAGACCGTTTTCCTTCGCGCACCTGATGGCATACTCATACTCTCGTGCAGTAATCGGGCGCTGCAGTGCCGCGAGCACCGGACTTCTCCCACCTTCGGCCGCCTTCCATGCCGGGTGGTACTGGGCCATGATATTCACGTAAGCGTCTTTGGAGATCTCCTCGGCGATGAATCGCATTACGATCTCGCTGTTTGCAAGGTTCCCCGGGAGCACCAGGTGCCTGATGATCATACCCCGCACGGCTATGCCGTCTCTGATCTCCAGGTCCCCGACCTGCCGATGCATCTCCTTGAGCGCAGCCCGCATGCGGGCAGTGTAGTCAGCGGCATGAGAGAGTTCCCATGCCACATCGTCCCGCCCGTATTTCGCGTCAGGCATGTAGATATCGATGACGCCGTCAAGGAGCCGCAACGACTCCACTGAGTCGTAACCCCCGCTGTTATACACCAGCGGGATCTTGAGACCGCGATCGGCGGCGAGGGCGACTGCACGGAGGATCTGGGGGACGACGTGCGAAGGTGAGACGAAGTTGATGTTGTGGCATCGGCGTTCCTGCAGACGGAGCATGATCCCGGCAAGTTCGTCGCATGAGACTGCGTAGCCGATCCCGCACTGGCTGATCTCAAAGTTCTGGCAGAACTCGCATCGCATGTTGCAGCCAGAGATGAATATTGTTCCAGATCCGTACCTCCCGACCAGTGGTGGCTCTTCACCGAAGTGTGGACAGTAACTCGAGATTCTTGGCAGGAGTCCGATCCGGCAGAACCCGAGTTCGTCATCAGTACGGTTCACATGGCATTCCTGGGGGCAGATGACGCAGTCGCGGAGCACTTCGTACGCCTTCTTCGCCCGCTCCTCCAGTTCGCCGCTCCGGGATAGATGCACATATCCGGGTAGCAAGGCCTCTTCCACCTCAGTCATACCTCCCTGTACCGGGCATGAGGGGTAGGGTTAATTAACCCTTCTCTCCCCGGTATGGCCGCGGCAAGTAGCCCTCCTTGGATTGACTCTCTCAGCTCCCGCCCTCTCTGCGCCTGTTATCTGCTGCAGGGCTCATTACATAAGGAGATGCGGGGGATATGACAAATGAGCAACCACGGCCCGCAGCCGTGGGCGGTCAGGGGGCCGATAGGCTGCAAAAAAGTGACGTAAAAAGAGGGTTCCTTGCCTTAAGGGCGGACAAGTTCCCCCTGAATGGGCTTCTTCCGGCAGACTGCGTCAATCACGCCGTGCCGTACGTTGTAGAAGCTGTGCGGGATATCAATCTCGCAGTCGAGATCGATGACCGTCTCCTCGTCTCCTCCGACGCAGAGGGTCACGGAGTTATTTTGGAATGTGACGTATGGGGCTCCCTGTGCTCGGGTGTCCACTGCCGCGGTGATGAAGATACAGTCGTCCCCCTCGATCACCTCAAATTCGGGCCCCTCTTCCTCCTCGTAGGGGTAGTAGGGCACCCCTTCGGGTGGACCGCTGATGATCGTAAACCCGATGATCCTTGGCTCCTGAAGAGGCATATCGCTCAGAATCTTCTCCATTATCCGTGCGATATTCTTAAACATCTCATCGTATGGATTAATCGCCATAAGTACCACGTATTTTGTATCGATTGTTGGTCTGCTTGACAACCCCTGTATACATGAGGTTATCCAGTCTCTGTTTCAGCTCATCCGTGGACAGGCCGCTCGCTTCCTTGAGTTCCATGAGTGTCATGTCTGCGTGAGAGAGGGCAAGGATGATCTCGATGTCCTTATCGTCCGAGATAAGGCCTCCCTTCATGCGCATGATCTCAGCGAACTTCGATTCGATCTCCCGCTCCAGTTGTTCGAGGTTATCCAAGAGTTCGTCATGAACCCTGACCATTCTTTTGAACATCTCAAGGTCTCTGGCAAACCTTTCCTTTGGATCCTCTTCAACCGAGGGGAGTATAATTCCATCCAGTTTCTGCAGGTTTACGATGACATTGATGTCGTGCGAGAGATAGTAATACTTTCGCCTGCGCTCGTCCTGGCAGGAGATGAGGATTTTCTCGCGCTCCATCATCTGTAGATGTTCGATAACCGCTTTTGGACTGATCAGGAGACGTTCTGAGATCTCCGTCACAAAACACGGCTTCTGCCTCAATAATTCTATTATTCGTCGCCTGTTCCGGTTTCCCAGAATATCAAGGAGGCGGGAAACCTCGCTGCCCTCAAGCATACTTACTAAATGTTAGTGTTTTGTGTATAAAAAAGGTTACTCAAAGAGGCGGTAGTTCGGCGCCTCGTCGGTGATCATGATGTTG
The DNA here is from genome assembly GCF_001512385.1 of Methanoculleus sp. DTU007. Lineage (NCBI taxonomy): Archaea > Methanobacteriati > Methanobacteriota > Methanomicrobia > Methanomicrobiales > Methanomicrobiaceae > Methanoculleus > Methanoculleus sp. DTU007. The sequence goes on from NZ_LFRO01000029.1 coordinate 27,983, forward strand.
TGCGGGTGGCTCTCACCATACCCAGCAGGCGTGATTCTGATGAATTTCCCGTTCTTCTTTAAGTCTGCTATCGTCTTTGATCCGGTGTAGCCCATTGCGGACTTCAGGCCGCCGACGAGCTGGTATATAACATCCGAGACCCGGCCGACGTAGGGAGTGACCCCCTCGACGCCCTCGGGAACGAACTTGGTCCTTCCGATGTGCTTCTTCTGGAAGTAACGATCGCTCGATTCGCCGCTGCTCATGACGCCAAGCGATCCCATTCCGCGGTACTGCTTGTAGCGCCGGCCCTTGATCGTTGTTATTCGCCCCGGTGCTTCGTCGGTACCGGCAAAGAGACTGCCGGCCATTATGCAGTCCGCACCTGCAGCAATCGCTTTTGCGATATCACCGGAGTAGCGGATCCCGCCGTCGGCGATCACCGGCACATCTGCCTCATGCGCCACCTCAGCGACATTCGCTATCGCGGATATCTGCGGGACGCCCACACCTGCAACAATCCGCGTCGTGCAGATGGAACCCGGTCCAATGCCGACCTTCAGCCCGTCGACAGAATCTACCAGGGCGGAGGCCGCCTGGCTTGTCGCGATGTTTCCGGCCACCACATCGATCGTGACGCTGCCTTTAATCTCCTTGACGGCTTTCACGACATTCATGTTGTGGCCATGAGCGCAGTCTACTACCAGGGCGTCTACGCCTGCCTCGACAAGCATCATGGCGCGGTTGAAGTCGAATGGTCCCACGGCAGCGGCAACGCGGAGCTTGTCGTTCGCATCCCGGTTGGCGAGGGGGTACTGCCTCTTCTCCAGGATGTCGCGCATCGTGATGATGCCGACAAGACGCCCATCCTCATCAACGACAGGGAGGCGCTCGACCTTGTTTGCATACATCGTCTCGAGCGCATTCTCTGCGGTGATGCCCTCCGAAGCCGTGATCAGTTTCTTGGTCATGTACCCGGTGATCTGCGCATCGCCTTTCTTTGGAAGGATTGCCCTGATATCCCTGCGGCTGACGATGCCGATCACTTTATCGTCCTCGACGATGGGGACACCGCCGATACCATACTGCTTCATGACCTGTTCGACTTCGGTGACCGTGGACTCTGGCCCTACAGCCACGACCTCGCGCTCGATCAGATCCTCGGCCTGTTTGACGACCTTGACTTCGGCAACCTCCCGCTCAGCGGACATGTTCCGGTGAATGACGCCGATGCCGCCTTCGCGAGCCATCGTTATCGCCATCAGCGACTCGGTTACCGTATCCATGGCGGCGCTCACGAGTGGAATATTTAGGGGGATATTTCGTGAGAACCGCGACCTGACGTCGGCTTCATCGGGCTCGACCCAGGATTCGGCGGGCACGAGCAGCACATCATCAAACGTGAATGTTGTTTCCAGTTTCATCTTCTCGATGTACATACATCACCTGATCATCATCATTGCTTTCTCTACCAACTCTGCCCTGATCGAGTCGGACCGATCGCCTCCGCAGACCATCCCTCGGACGCCGATGATCTCGGGGTTGATTCGTTTTAATGCGTCAAGGTCCTCGAACTTCAGCGAACCCGCAAGGGCCGTCTGCAGTCCGAGGTCACGGTTCTGTTCGGTGAACCGCACCAGTGCCTCTTCGTTCATAAAATCAAAGAGACCCTTCCCGTCTTTAATACCTGTGTCGATCATGGCGACATCCGCCCCGGCATCCGCAACCAGCTGACTGATGTCGAACGGGGAGATCGTGTTCAATCTCTCAAAATCGGCATACGCAGCGATCACAACGTACTTTTCGGGGAACTCCTGTTTGACTGCCGTGGTCACGGCCTTAATGACGTCTCTGGCACGTTCGGCCCCGTCAAACATCAGGCCGACCTTGATATAATCAGCGCCTGCGTGTGCGGCACCGTATGCAGAAAGAGCGGCCGTTCCCGGTTTATACTCATTGTCCCCGATTGCAGCACTGACGGGCTTGACGCCGGCGATCTCTTTGATTCCCCGGATAACCCAGGGAAAATTGGCACCCAGTGACCCTTCAGAGGGTTGCTTTACATCGATGATGTCAGCGGAAAGCGAGCTTTTTGCCTCCTCAATGCTGCTTGGACTGACGAGTAATTGCATAGAAATTAATGATCCTTCTCCCTAATAGTGATTGCGTTGAGGACATGGAACTGATTCTTGCGATAGATCTGGCAGGCGGTCTTGTGGTGCATGGGAAGTCTGGAGACCGCGCCGGCTACCGCCCCCTCACCTGGGGGCTAGCCCCTTCGGCTGAACCGGAGGCCTATCTGGCCACCTTGCAACCCAGATATATCTATATTGCGGATCTCGAGAGTATCCAGGGCAGACAACCACAGGACAGTCTTGTCCGGCGTTGTGCCGCTCTCGTTGAGCGGTGCTACCTCGACCGGGGCTGTCGTTCACCTGCTGAATGCACGGCGGTTTCCGGCGTGATCCCGGTCGTCGGCACCGAGACGGCGGCGAGAACGATCGAAGACCTTGCGGCGTACCGGACTGGCTATCTCAGTGTAGATATCAAGGATGGGCGTGTACTTCCCTGGGGCATCCAGCCGGTGGAGATGCTGCGTCGTGCATCCGGGCTTTCGTTTGAGGGATGCATCATTCTGAATATCGGCGCCGTAGGAACGGAGCGGGGACTTGACCGCAAAGACCTTGAGGAGATGCGTTCGTCTTATCCCGGTCGCCTCTTCTATGGGGGCGGTGTTGCCGGAATCGACGATATCCGGCTCCTTGCTGACGTTGGATTTGACGGAGCGATCGTCTCAACCGCCGTCCATCATGGTGCGATACCGCTTGAGTGGATCCAGAGAGGGCACCCATGCTGATCACCATCGAGGGGATCGACGGGAGCGGGAAGAGCACGCTCCTCGCCAGTCTTCGGGAACTGCTCGCCGACCTCGATCCGCTCTTCACTCGCGAGCCCGGCTCCACCTGGGTCGGCGGTTCGGTACGGCGGGCTGTTGCCGAGCGGATGGACCCGATCACCGAGGCATTGCTCTTCTGCGCCGATCATGCCGCGCATATCGAGACGGTCATCCGACCCGCGCTTGAGGAGGGAAGGCTCATCATCTCGGATCGCTACTCCGATTCACGGTTTGCCTATCAGCCGGTCGTCCTTGACGGCGTCATTCCCGACCCTCTCTCCTGGCTTCGCCGGATCCATGAAGGGTGGTCAATCCGGCCAGATCGGACGTTTCTTCTGGTTCTGCCCATCGAGGATGCCATATCAAGGCTTGATCCTGAAAAGAAGAGAGAGTATTTTGAGAGCCCCGAGATCCTCGCGCGGGTGCAGGAAAACTATCTGAACCTTGCAGCAGCGGATCCCGCCCGGTTTATCATCGTCGATGCACTTCTCCCAAAAGAAGAGGTTGCAGGGTTCGTGGCAGACGAGATCAGGACGTGTGCCCGATCGTCACGATCACGTCCCCGAACGTGAGGACGTCCACCTCTTCCCCTGCCACCTGGTAGGTGACCTTTGGCGTAAATGAGCCGGGCGGCACAGGGATCTCCTCTCCGTCGACCATGACGGTTGCCGGCGGATTCTTGAGTTGCTCCGGCGGGAGCGCCTCGATGGCCTGCATGAAGCGCCTGGCCTGCTTGCGCAGCGCCGGGCCGATGACGGCCATATTGAAGTCTATGCCGCTCATGACCTCCTCGAGTTTGGGAGTGCCAGTGCTCCACCGGGCGTCGGCGGCAAGCGCCCGCCCGGCGTCACCGGCGTCGTCGACCGGTTCAGGCGCATAAATCGTGACGTGGCCGAGCGGTGCGTTCAGCGCCATGCCCTTGTCGTGCTTGTAGCGCCGGATTTCCGCGACCGTCTTGACCAGGAGGTCGCCGTGACGCCGTGCCTCGTCGTCGGCGTACGTGAAGTCCGGCCAGGCCTCTTTGTGAACGCTTCTTCCCGTGAGGTGGTGGTAGCACTCCTCGGCAAAGTGCGGGATGATCGGCGCAAGCAGGCGGCAGAGAACGTCCATGGTTGTCCGAAGCGCGTTGCAGGCGCTGTCTCTGCTGCCGCCGTCAGCATACAGCCGTCCCTTCACAATCTCGATGTAATCGTCGGCAAGCGTGTTCCAGGCGAACTCCCTGATTGCCTTGAGCGCCCGGTCGAACTGGTAGCCCTCCATCGCGGCGGTGACCTCTGCGACGGTCTCGGAGAGCCGGACGAGGAGCCACCGGTCGATAAGTTCTGTCACCGGTGCTGCAGGGTCCGCTCCATGCTCAAGGTGCCCCATGACAAACCGGAAAATGTTCCAGAGTTTGGTCTGGAACCGGGACGCCGCGATGACGTCGTTCCAGTTGAACATGATATCCGATCCGGTTGCAGCACCTCCCGCACCCCACTGCCGGAGAGCATCCGCGCCATATTTCTCAACGATCTCTTCAGGGGAGATGATGTTGTTTCGGCTCTTGCTCATCTTGAACCCGTCTTCACCGAGCACCATGCCGTTCACGAGGATCTCGTCCCAGGGGTGACCGCCGACCAGAGCATTCGCCCGGAGGATGGTGTAGAACGCCCACGTCCGTATGATGTCGTGACCCTGAGGGCGGATCTGCGCGGGGAAGAGCGGGGGTTTTGCATCGGTTCCGTCCCACCCGGTTATGTGGAGCACCGATATCGAGGAGTCCATCCAGGTGTCGAGCACGTCCTTTTCGCCGATGAAATCGTTTCCACCGCACTTTGGACAGGGTTTTTTCGGTTTATCGATGGTCGGATCGATCGGGAGATCCTCTTCGTCCGGGAGGACTATCTCACCGCACGATGCACAGAACCAGACAGGGATCGGTGTCGCAAAGATCCGCTGGCGTGAGATGCACCAATCCCACTCCATCGAGTTCGCCCAGTTCTCCATCCGGGAGAACATATGCTCCGGCGTCCAGGAGATCCTCCGTGCCGCATCAAGGATCTTGTCCTGGTGAACCCGGACGAACCACTGGCGCTCCAAGAGGATCTCAATAGGGGTCTTGCACCTCCAGCAGGTCCCCACCCTCTGTTCGATCTCCTCCTGCCGCTTCAATATTCCGGCCTTCTTCATATCGGCAAGGATCGCCTCTCTGCAGGCCTCAGATGTCATTCCTTCATAGGGGGCCGCGATCGCGGTCATAACGCCCTTCCGGTCGATTGCCTTACGAAGAGCCAGGTTGTGCTGTTTCCACCAGTAGACGTCCGTCTTATCGCCGAACGTACAGATCATCACCGCACCGCTGCCGAACTCCGGGTCGACCACAATATCCTCGATGACCGGCACCTGGTGTCCGAAGATGGGGACCGTGAGCTTCTTTCCCACAAGGTCGCGGTAGCGTTCATCCTCGGGATGGACTGCCACCGCAACACAGGCTGCGAGCAGTTCCGGCCGGGTTGTGGCGATCTCGACTCCATCGAAGTCAAAGTAGTTGAGCTTGGTTGTGCGGGGAGTGTAGTTGACCTCGGCGAACGCGATAGCCGTCTCGCACCGGGTACAGAAGTTCACGGGATGCTCGCTCTGGTAGATGTCGCCGGCTTTGAACATCTTAATAAACGATGCCTGAGTCTTCCTGTAGTACTCAGGAAGCATGGTGATGTATTCATGGCTCCAGTCGGTCGAGAACCCGAGCCGCCGCATGGTCGCCCGCATCTTCTCGATGTTGCCGAGCGTGAGATCGCGGCACATCTGGCGGAACTTCTCGCGCGGTACATCGTTCTTGGTGATCCCGTAGGTCTCTTCGACCTTAACCTCGGTGGGGAGACCGTGGCAGTCCCATCCCTGAGGGAACATGACGTTGTAGCCGCGCATGCGCTTGTACCGCGCGATAAAGTCAATATAACACCAGTTTAAGGCGTTTCCGATATGGAAGTTTCCAGTTGGATATGGCGGTGGCGTGTCGATGATGAACCGGGGTTTTGGCGAAACAGGATCGAAATAGTTGTCCTCATCCCGCCAGGTGCTCTGCCAGCGCCTCTCCACTTCTTCGATATCGTAGTTTTTTGGTAACTGGTATGACGGCGACATTTTCAGCGTATGATCTCTCTCTTTTCTGTGAAATATATTGTTCGACGGATCTTTTGGGCCGTCAGGAACCCTTGCGTTGCGAGTGGATCCCTCGCTCCTGCTTCGGACCATCTTGAACTTTCGCCATGATGGACGGCACAGGTGGAGACGCCCGGATCCTAAAGGCTTTTTCCCTGAACCGCCAATACTGTAAGAATGATAAAGCAGCCGGGGTTGGTTCTGGCATCGGCGCTCACCCTCGTCTTTATTGGTCTTGCCCCACTGCTCCAGCCAGCGTGGCTGCTCACGCTTCTCCTCGTGCCGTTCTCGCTCGTTCTCTTTCTTATTCGGGATACACGGTATGTGTCGCTCTCGATCATCGCGCTTGCCGTACTCTACGGGCTAGGGTGGCTCTCGACGTTCACCTTCACCTGCACGCTCGGCATCGTCGTGATCGGGGAACTCGCATTCCGTCTTGCCGGGGAGAGACAGGCAGCATACCTCTCTCACCTGATCGCCGCCGTCGGCGTCTCGCTCGCGGTGATGCTCTATCTGGGGTATACTGCGCCGCTTGTCGTCGTGATGGGCGTGGTTGCTGCGGTCCTTCTCCGCGCGGCCCTCCGGGGGCGGGATGATGCCCTGATGATCGAGGCGCTCGGCGTGGCGATGACCATGTTCCTCTTTGAGGAGCTCAACTTCGAGGTCGACCTGACCATCCTCGCAGCAGCGGCTGCAATAGCCTTCGGCTTTGGCTACACCTCTTACCGGCTCAGGGTTGCCGATGTCAGTGGCCTCTTCTCGGGTGCGATGATCGGCATCATCCTCATCGTCTTTGCGGACGTCCGGTGGTTCCTGATCATGCTCACATTCTTCGTCATCGGCGCCGGGGCGACCCGGTACCGCTACGCCGACAAAGAGCGGCTCGGGGTCGCCCAGGAGCACGGGGGTGTGCGTGGCTACTTCAACGTCTTTGCAAACGGCCTGGTGGCAACCGGTGCCGCTATCCTCTACGGCATAACCGGGCATCCGGCCTTTGTGGCGCTCTTCATGGGGAGTGTCGCCTCCGCTGCGGCTGATACCGCGGCAAGTGAGATCGGGGTCACAGGGAAGGTGCCTTATCTGATCACGACGCTCCGACCGGTGCCCCGGGGGACGAACGGTGGGGTGACCGTGCGAGGGGAGGCGGCGGCCGTCCTTGCATCTCTCATCGTCGCCGGGGTTGCCTGGATAATGGGCGTCGCCGATCCCTGGATGGTCGTCTCCACGGTCATCGCGGGGTTCATCGGCACCAACATTGATAGCCTTGTGGGCGCAACGCTCGAAAATCATGGCAGGATAGGGAACTCGGGCACCAATCTTACGGCAACCTTCGTTGGCGGCGTCGCGGGGATGTTGATCTATCTGCTTGCGTGATGGGGCCGCGGACTCCGGTGCGATTTCTCTTTTAGATGGGCTACTGTTCGGATCAATCGGTCGGGTGCGGGCTTGCGAGATCGTGGATCCACCTTGCGGCCATCCGGCCCGCCTGAGGTTGTCCGGTTTCGGGTTTATACATCCATGCTCGCCTCCACCAATTTTGGATGTCTATATCCCCAGCCCCACCCGGCCTTCGGCCTCCTCGCACCTCGCGGTGCTTCAACTCCTGCCGTTCCGGCAGTCGTTCCCCGCCCCCGGAGGGACGGGAGGCTGTGCCCTCTCCGGAACATCGTTTGACAAAGCCTATGAACTTGCGAAGGGAGAGCGTTTGGAGCAGAAGCACCGGATAGAATTTCGAATTTCAAAAATCAGAACTAGGGAGAAAAACGGGAATATATTCCCCGATCACCCACGTCAGTATTTATACCAGCGTCCCTTCTCGTCGTACTCGCCCTGCAGGGCGAACATGCCTTCAGCATGGTTGCGGAAGAAACTTGCCTTGTAGGTGTAGAGGAACGCCGAGAAAAGGATGATCACCACAGCATAGAGGGCGGCGGTGATCCAGATTCCTTCCGTCCCGATGAGGGCGAGGATATCTCCTGGCATCAGGGTCTCGAGTTCGTCTGGACTCATATAGATGAGCGGTTCGAGTTTCTCCATGAGAAGCGCGGACCAGGCAAAGAGAGCCACAAATCCGAGGACCAGGAAGACGACGATATTCACCAGATAAAATATCAGAACGCTCCCGAGGTTGTTCATGACGAACTCGATGCTCCGTCGAATCGACTCAAAGACGTTTGTCTCTTCAAAAACCGCCACGGTATCATAGAAGAACGTGAAGAAGATGATCGAGACAAGCACCCCGAAGAGGAGCGGCGCCATACCTGCGGCGGCACCTAGACCGAGGAGTGCAAGCGGGATTGCAAGCAGAAAGACCGTCAGAATAACCGCAAAGAAGATGACGAGCGCCGGCAGGAGTATCCGGAAGTAGTAGGTCTTGCCGGACTGGAAGAACTCTCCCATGGAGAACCTCTCTCCTTTGACCATGCCATAGACCCCTCCGGCGAGGAATGGTGCCACAAGGACCTGCAGGAGTACCAGGGGCTCTGCATAAATGGCCTCCCCATATATGGGGATTACGAAGTCCAGAACCGCCAGGAGACCCATGACAAGGCCGACTGACCAGAGGACCGGGTGCTGCCGGAGGAGTCCGGCGGCATTGCCGACCGATTCGAGCGTCATGCTCACCGGTTCCTCGGCATTGCGACGATCTCGCGCACCTGCAGATCGAAGAACGACGCGGTATGCGCGGGACGGATGACGCAGACGGTGTCGGCCCCGGTTGCGGTGCCCCCGACCGCGATCACCTCTTCATCGACGCCGACCGCGCCCTGGTCCGCCGCGATGAGGACGCACTCCACCGCGACCTTCAGGCCGACCGCGANNGCGTGCGTCCCGGTGACGATCGTTGCACCCGCGGCTCGGAGAGTATCGGCTGCCTCCGATGAGAACTCCCACTCTCCGGGTTTTGAGAATCCGACCGCGTGGGTGACGACGATCAACTGGAGATCCGTCCCCGCCATGGCGTCCCGGAAGGTAAGCGCGGTCTGGCCGCTGGTGCTCGCGACCACGATCTTCTGGATCCCGAGCTCCTGCGCTCTCTCGACGGCGAACCGTGCGGCGTCGAGAGTGTTCTGTGCGCCGGGGGCATCGAAATAGTAGGTATTCCTGGTAACGAAGCCCATACTCTCATGTTGTTTTCACTCCTAATTGAATCCCCCGTTCCGGCGATGCGACAGTAAGAGTACCGGCAATAGGTAGCGGCACAGCCCTCGCCGCACCCGCGGAGAAAGAAGGTGATAAATGGTGTATTGCCCAACACTACTCTCAGCTGAACGGTGCGGTAGAGGAATTCTTCATGATAACACTGGCTATTGCTGGGAAACCAAACTGTGGGAAATCGACATTCTTCAGGGCAGCAACCCTGGCTCAGGCAGAAATTGCCAATTATCCGTTCACGACGATCGATGCCAACCATGGGGTCGCGTACGTCCGGACGGCCTGCCCCTGCCAGGAGATGGGCGTTCCATGTGGGAACTGCCAGGACGGAGTCAGGTTCATCCCGGTCGGGCTGATCGACGTGGCTGGCCTTGTCCCCGAAGCGCACATGGGAAGAGGGCTCGGGAACCAGTTCCTCGACAACCTCCGTCAGGCGGATGCAATCCTCCAGATCGTCGATGCCAGCGGGGCGACGGACGCCGAAGGAAATCCGGTCGAGATCGGTTCGCGTGACCCGGTGAAGGATATCGAGTTCCTCCAGTATGAGATGTCGATGTGGATGTACGGCATCCTCTCGCGGAATTGGGCGAAACTCCTGCGGCAGGCTCAGTCAAAGAACTTCTCTTTAGTCTCTGCGATTGCCGAGGTCTTCGCCGGCCTCGGCATAACGTTTGAGCACGTCCGCGATGCCGTCGAGGCGACCGATGTCGACTTGCGAACTGCCGGGGAGGAGGACCTGATTCGGTTCTGCCGGGAACTGATGGCGATCAGCAAACCTATGCTGATCGTCGGGAACAAGGCCGATCAGGCGCCAGAGGCGTGCCTTGATCGACTCAAGGCGCATGACGTCATCTTTGCAAGTGCGGCGGGGGAACTTGCGCTCCGGATGGCCGCCGAAGGGAAGTTCATCCGCTACCTCCCCGGCGATCAGGGTTTCACCGTGAACCCTGATGCGAATCTCAGTGCTGCGCAACGTGCAGGGCTCCAGAAGGTAGCGGACTTCATGCAGAGGTTCGGTGGCACCGGTGTTCAAAAAGCGCTGGATACCGCAGTATTCAACCTCCTTGACCTGATCGTCGTCTTCCCGGTCGAGGACGAGAATAAACTCACCGACGGCAGAGGTCGGGTGCTCCCCGACGCGTACCTCATGAAGCGCGGCTCAACCCCCCGTGACCTTGCCTACCAGGTCCACACCGAGATCGGTGAGGGGTTCCTGTACGCCATCGATGCAAGGACCAAGATGCGGATCAAAGACAGCCAGGAACTTAAAAACGGTGATATCATCAAGATCGTCAGCGTCCGGAAGTGAGCCGGGGCTGGCTTCCTTCCCCGCTCATCCCCGGGAATATGACCCGCGTTTTACAGGGTGAATATGAACCGATATATTTTTATGGGGTATTGAGAAATACTCGATCACCATGGGCGGCGAGGTCTACCAGGCGCAGATCCTCCGGAACTTCTTCGATACCATCACCGGAACGGACAGGAATCTGACGCGAATTTATATGTGTGTGGTGAGCCTCGCCAAGCTCCGCATGGAGTCCCCCGAGAAGATGATGTTCCTCGTGGACCAGTTGCGCAAATCCAAACAGAAGCGGGAACTCTCGATCGATATCATCGATTATATGTGCGACGCGGCGCGTGATCTCGAACTCTCCACGGTTCAGACCGCATTCGGTGTGAAAGACCTCAATGCGGTCGCGGACGAGTTCACCGGAATCAGCCTCGACTCACTCTGATTTTTGGTTCAGAAAGGGATCCGGGTGCCTTGGGCCAATTCAGCAGAGTCGGTGGGCTTTTGTTCATTTATCGCTTGCATTAGGCCCGGTAAAGGCTCATGAGTGTAGCAGCGCAATGTGAATCCCTGCCTGTGATGGGTGTGGAGTGCCTCACCACGATCTTGGGGCACCCCGATTGATAATCTCGTGGTATCGGCGCCGCTGCCGCAATGAGGGGGTGGAGGGGTTACCCCTGGTCGGCCCGGTCATGCGGTCAGTTTTTCTTTGTAGGATTCCAGGATCTGGATGATGAAGCGCTGGTGCTCTTCGAGCGCCTGCTCATCATCGGGAGAGGTCTCGATCCCGACAGCGTAGAGCAGGATCAGTGCGTTATCGAGATCGAGCGCAACAGGATCCTCTACCTGGTCCGGGCGGAGGCGGATGGCAAGGTCATTGTAGTCCGTCTCCTCAAAGACATGCTTGGGGTTGGTCGTCACCCGTGACTCGGCGAAGCCGCCGGCGCGCTCCTGGAGGATCAGGAGAGCTCGTTCCAGCGCGCTCTGGCGCGGGGTGATCTTCTCAAGCCGTGCGAGTGTCTCCTTGCTCTTTTCGGCTGCATTATCATAGAGCCCGAACTTATACGTCAGCAGGGACTGCGCGATCAGGTGTCCGGTCTCCTCGTCGACCAGGGAGATGATCGGATTGATGCGGCCGATGTACTCATTCAGTATCTGCTTCATGGTCTTCTTCTCTGCCTTTGGCGCATTAAACGTTTTTTCCACCCGAACCGCGAGGAGAGTGATCGTTGCAGCGAAGAATATCTGCACAATCGGGCCTCCTGAACTGATCTCGTTGGGTATAACGAGGATGAAGAATGCAAAGAGCGGTGTAAAGATCGAAACGAGATCTTTGCGCGGTTTATGATATGCCTGATAACAGAGAACGAATGAGGCTATCACGCACCCCGCGACGCCTGCCAGGATCGCATACGGGATCCCGGCGGTGGCGAGCAGCAGTCCTATCCCGATACCTCCGAACGAGATTGCCGGTACCGCTAACCAGCGGTGTGGGATTGACCCGGATGAGGTAGTGTCTGTTGTCATCAACTCTTCTCAGGAAGTATTTGTGCACCGAAACATTAAACAGGGTTTCCTTTTGGATGAGGATGGCCGATTTTTCTGCCCCGGCTAGATGGACGGCGACGGGAGGTCGGGTACGTCCACCTCCACTTCCTTACCGGCAAGGGCGGCAGCGCGGGATTGAAGATTCTCGCGCTCTTTTGCATAGGATGCCCGCGCTGCATTCTCCTGGTCCTCTGCCCGGCTCAGTGCCGAACGCATCGCATCGCGCTCTCTCTGCAGTTCTGTGAGCGCGGAGGTGAGCCGCTGTTCCTCGACCACTACCGGGAGTGCGGCCAAGGCCTCCTGCAGCGCTGCATCCTCCTCCCGGACCTCGCGCTCCCGCTGCATGACCTCACTTAACTCGGCAGGCAGGGTCTCTGGGTCCGAGAAGAGACGGATCTCATCCTGATTCTTCAGAACAAGATCCCCCTGCCGGACCATGGCGAGCGTCGCCGGCATCGCTGCCTCAATCAGTCGAACCAGGTTCTCTTCGTCACCCGACGGGCGGTTCGCGTATGCATCGAGGACCCGATTGATTGTCGTGGCCGCTGCATTGTTTCCTGTCTTTCTCGCGATCTTTTCGGCCTTGCTGAAAACATGGAGAGATGGGTTTCGCAGAGTTAGAATCTCTCGCTCAATTTTATCTTCAAGGTCTTTAAGTTCCCGGATCTTCTTCTCAACCTCATCTTTCTTGGTATAATCCGGCCGCAGTTTGAGGGCAGCCAGGCCCTCCTCCGTCTCCCGGATCTTCCCGCCAATCCCCTCGATTGCCTCCCGGGACTTCTGTATCTCGGCAAAGACCGCTACATTTTCTTCCCGGATCCTCACGAGGGATTCGTATGCTCTCCGGACCTCTTCCACCTGCTGTTGGCCCGTTCGAGCGCGGGTGATCGCCTCTGTTAGCGTGTTGATCCCCCGCCCCAGTTCCCTGATGGCCGCGCGCACCTCCTTCATCTCGTCCGGGTAGAGAGCGGAGAGGTATTTCCCCTGCCCTTTGACCGCCCTGAGTACACCCTTTAGGATCTCGGCGGCGGTAGCATAGAAGGTCTCCGGGTCTCCCGAAGGGTCACGGGAGAGGATCTGGGTCATCGATTTTGTGAACTGAGGGAGCGCCTTCTTTGATATATCCCGGAGCCGGGGGTGAACCTCCTCATTCCCCTCCGTCGTCTTCATGCGAGCAACGATCTCCCGAAGATTGTCGAGGGCGCTACGGATTGCTTCTTGCGGTGGTTTGGCCGCATCGGAGAGTTCGCGCCCGATCTCCTCCTCGCGGGCATCCAGCCATGCGGGAAGCTCCTCAAAAGAGAGTTTCAGGTTCTCCTCAACTGGTTCGGTTCGTTTAAAGAGGTCTCGCAGTTGCTTAAACATGACTTCACCGGATTGCGACGGCCATCCCCATCAGGTTTTGCCCCTCAGTCGGTCCTCGCGATCTGCCGCAACCGCTCCACCCCGTGGACCTCCTTGATGACGTTCACCACGGCAGGAGGAACCAGGTGCTCCCAGGGCTCGCCGTCAAGCATCCGCTGTCTGATGGCGGTGCCGGAGTATGTCAGCCGCTCGTACATATCGATCGATTTGACGGTCATCCCTGCCTCGGTAAAGAGTTGCACAACGAGGGGATTTGAAGAGTAGACGGTATCGAACGGAGGGGTCATTGCCCGGACGTGGGCAACCCAGAGAGCGTTGCGCTGAATATCCTCGATGGGGATGACATAGAAAGGGCAGTCGAGGTCCGCAAGGGACTGTGTGAGCATCAGTACCCGTTCTCCAGCCGTGAAGGGATTCGTTATTGTATGGGACTCCTGGGCACTCCCCACCCCGATGACGATCTCGTCGGAAGAGCATGCTATCTGCTCCAGCACCTTCTGGTGCCCGTTGTGGTATGGCTGGAAGCGCCCGATGTAGAATCCCCGGGTCATGCCCGGTGGCCTCCGTGTGCGATCTGTGCGGCAAACGCGCCTGCCGTGAAACCGGCGTCGATGTTCACGACTGCGAGGACCGAACAGGCCTGAAGCATGCTCGCAAGCGCCGCTTCCCCGCCGCCCATGTAGCCGTATCCGGTGCTGACGGGGACACCAATCACCGGGCGGTCGACCAGTCCTGCGACAATCGCAGGAAGTGTCCCTTCCCGGCCGGCGGCCACGATGAAGACGTCCGCCGGTATCAAGTCCCTGATCGCCGAGAAGAGACGGTGGATCCCGGCCACTCCGACATCGTACGCCGTTCGAACCTCGCATCCCATCTCCTCGGCTATCAGCCGCGCCTCCTCGGCGACAGGGATATCGGATGTTCCTGCGGTCAGGATGGCGACGGTTCCCCCATGGCGAACGGGTTCGGCCCCCGTAGAGAGGATGACGGCCCGTGCCGCCTCCCTGTGTTCCATCCGGATCTCCGGCGGGAGACGGTTCTCGAGGGCTTTGAGATGCTCCGGGGAGACCCTCGTCGCAACGCTTCTGCCGGCCGCCTTCACCTGAGTAAGCATGATCTCTGCAAAGGCTTCTGGCTCCTTCCCTTCAGCGAGCACCACTTCGGGGATCCCACAACGCACGCTTCGTCCGGCATCAATCCGGGCCATACCGTCGATTATCTCGATGCGAAGCCCTTCGAGGGCACCCACAGCCTCGTCTTCAGATACCTCACCGTTACGATACATTCGGAGGATGTCCCTGATGGTGGTATTCGGCTGCATAGTTTCGATAACAAAAATAGGGGTGGAAGTATAATATTACTTCATCTCATGTCCTATCTTGCCTACGTTGCGGGGTTCGGCGTTGCCGTCACCGCCTTCCTGTGGCTGCGCGACCTGCGCATCTTTTACCGGACCGGTCTTCCCGGCTACCGGAGAGCAGCCTACTGGGGAGTCCCCTACACGGCGCTGGCCCTGCTGGGTTTTTTCGTGACAGCATATGCCGAAGCCTGGGAGTTCCTCGGTCTTGGGCTGGTTCTTCTGGCCCTCTATCTCCAGGGCAGGGTCGACCGGGAGAACGTATGGCATGGCGAGAGTGCCCGCGAGAGGTTCTTTGGCAGGGCGCCGCGCACAAGTGATAAGGGTTCACGCAAGAGACTATGATTTGGGAGAATACCGAATGTTTCAGAAACCACGGGGTACGCGGGACTTTTTACCCGACGAGATGGAACGGCGGCGGTTGATCGAACAGCGGATGCGGGAAGTGGCCCGCAGATGGGGATATCGGGAGGTCAGTACGCCCGACTTCGAGCATCTTGAGCTCTTCACGATGAAGTCCGGCGAGGGGATCATCCAGGAGATGTACGTCTTCGAGGACAAAGGCGGGAGAAAGTTGACGCTTCGGCCAGAGGTGACTGCGGCGACTCTCCGGATGTATGTCAACGAAGGCAAGGTTCTCCCGAAACCGATCCGCTGGTGTTACTTCGCCGACTGCTTCCGCTACGAACGCCCGCAGAAAGGACGTTACCGGCAGTTCTGGCAGTTCGGCGTCGAACTCATCGGCGCGGATACGGCCCTCGCCGACACCGAGGTGATCATGCTCGCCGACGACATGCTCCGGTCGACCGGGGTCACCTTTGACCTCCATGTCGGTCATCTCGCGCCGATGAAGCATATTCTCGCCGAGCTGGCGCCCGAAGAGCAGCGGGCGATCATGGCATACCTCGACAAGCACGATAAGGAAGGGCTCGAAGCGGCGCTCGTTGAGAGAAATCTCACCCACCTTGCCGAACCGCTTGCGGCCCTCTCGGAGTGCCGCGAGATCGCCGAGGTCTTTGAGGTCGCGGGCGACGTCCCTGAGCGCGCCCGGATCGAGGAGACGTTTGCGCTCCTCGACTCCCAGAACATCAACTACCAGCCGGACTTCGGGATCGCCCGGGGGCTCGACTACTACACCGGGATGGTCTTTGAAGGGTTCGCAAGGAACCTCGGCGCGGAGAACCAGATCCTCGGCGGCGGCACCTACCGCCTCGCCCACCTCTTCGGCGGCGACGACGTCGCTTCCTGCGGGTTTGCCATCGGGTTTGACCGGGTGATGGTCTCGATCGGGGACTTCGATCTTGCGCATGAGCCCGTTGTCGGCGTCGTCTGCACGCCCGAGGCACGGGTACGGGCACTCGAAGTCGCCCGGGCCTTCCGGAATGCCGGGATCCGGGCCGAGGTCGACCTGATGCAGCGGGGGATGGGCGCCCAGGTCTCCCACGCCGCAAAGACCGCAGACGTTGCCGTTATCCTCGGGAAGCGCGAGGTCGAAGCGGGCACGGTGACCCTCAAGGACCTCCACTCCGGGGAGCAGCAGGAAAAGAGCCTTGCGGACGCCATCGCCTGGGTGGCACGACATGGTACTTGCTGAGGATCTCGCCAAGCAGCAGCGGAGCATCAGCGTCGCGGAGTTCTTTGAGAAGAACAAGCACCTGCTTGGTTTTGACTCCCCGACGCGGGGCATCATCACCACCATCAAGGAGGCGGTGGACAACGCTCTCGATGCCTGCGAGGAGGCCGAGGTTCTTCCCGATATATTCATCAGCATCAAAAGGGTCGATACCGAGGTCTACCGGATAACCGTCGAGGACAACGGCCCGGGGATCGTGCCGGAGAACGTCCCGCTGGTCTTTGGAAAACTCCTCTACGGCTCCCGGTTCCACCAGATCCGCCAGAGCCGTGGGCAGCAGGGTATCGGGATATCGGCAGCGGTGCTGTATGCGCAGCTCACCACCGGAACCCCGGCACGGGTCACCTCCCGGACGGGGGCAAAGGTGAGGGCTCATCAGTTCGAGTTGATGATCAAGACCGAGACCAACGAGCCCGAGATTATCAGCCACGAGGAGATCGATTGGGACCGGACACACGGCACAAGGATTGAGATCCAGTTCAAGAGCAGCCTTGCGGCAAAGAAGCGGCTGATGGATTATCTCCGCCTCACCGCAATCGTTAACCCGCATGCCCGGATCACGGCCGAGATCGATGGCGAAGTGACCGTGTTCGAGCGGGTGGCAAACGAGGTCCCACCGTGTCCGAAATCCATACTCCCCCACCCCCATGGGATTGAGTTCGGGGCGCTCAAGCGGCTCGCGGCCGCGAGCACCGG
The DNA here is from genome assembly GCF_001512385.1 of Methanoculleus sp. DTU007. Taxonomy (NCBI): domain Archaea; kingdom Methanobacteriati; phylum Methanobacteriota; class Methanomicrobia; order Methanomicrobiales; family Methanomicrobiaceae; genus Methanoculleus; species Methanoculleus sp. DTU007. Next base: position 45,048 of record NZ_LFRO01000029.1, read on the forward strand.
GACCGTCGAGGAGTTCCTCATCGGGAGTTTCTCCCGCGTCGGGAAGAAGACCGCCGACGAGATGATCGCGCTTGCCGGGCTCAAACCCACCCAGAAGGTAAAGAAGCTCGAACCTGAGGAGTTGACCCGGCTCCTCGATGCCATGCAGGCCGTGAAAGTTCCGGCGCCGCCGGCGCAGCAGTGCCTCTCCCCTATCGGCGAGGACCTGATCTGCAAGGGGCTTGAGAAGGAGATCCAACTCGACTTCATCAAGGCCCGGACGCGCCCGAGCATGGTCTACGGCGGGCACCCGTTCATCATCGAGGCGGCGATCGGCTACGGTGGCAAGATCCCCCCTGAAGGGAGCGCCCAGATCTTTCGATTCGCAAATCGCGTCCCCCTTCTCTACCAGCAGGGTGCCTGTGCAATCACAAACTGCGTCTCGCAGGTGAACTGGAAGAACTACGGCCTCTCGCAGCAGGGCCTCCCCATGGGTCCGGTGCTCATCATGGTCCACGTGGCGTCTACGAACGTCCCCTTCACGAGCGAGAGCAAGGACGCTGTCGCCTCCATCCCGGAGATCGAGCGGGAGATCGTTCTCGTTCTCCAGGAACTCGGCCGGGAGCTCAAGACATATCTTTCCCGCCGCGAGAGGAAGAAGCAGCAGGACGACCGCGCGAGAGCTATCTGCTCGGTCATCCCCGAGATCGCCGCGAAAGTGAGCGAGATCGTGGAACTCCCCCTGGTGGACACTTCACCGATCGAGGGCAGGATCATGCGTAAGGTCGTCGCGAAGAAGCGGACAATCGATGGGAAGGTCCGTATCGACGTGAACAACTACACTGAAAGAGAGGTCACCTTCGTCCTCTACAACCTCTCCCGGGATTCGGCCGACGACGCAGATCCCCGGCCTGACTTCGTGGACGAAATAGACGGGGATTACAACAAGGTCTGGCGGCGTACGCTTGGGCCTGGTGAGGTCTGGCGGGTGGTCTACACGGGGTCGGGCGATGGAACGCTCGATCTGCGCGGCGTGGAGGATGAAAAGAAGGTGGTGGTGGATCTCGATGTCTAGGGAAGAGATGGATGCACTTGCAAAAGAGCGGCTGATGAGTATCGCCCGCGAATGGTACGACCAGATGCGGGACGGCATCGTGCCGTTCATCCGGTTGCCGACGCGGACGAAGCATAATATCGCATACGACGACGAGAGCGATGTCTGGAAGTACGGCGAGCGGGAGAGCACCCGGACGGCAACGACCGAAAAAGGCGCGATCCACCTGCTGAAGATGGCTTACGTCATCTGGTTCCTGAAGAGTCAACTTGTAGAGAACCGATCGTCGACCTTGAGAGAACTGTATTACATCTCCGAGGGCTGGAAGAAAGCGAAGTTCGCCGCCCAGGACGAGAGCAACCTCCTCATCGAGGATCTCGAGATCATCACCGAGATGCAGCGGGAAGCGTTCCACCTCCGGCCGGAGGAGGACGGAGCCTCGATCTTCGGTCCCCTGCGGATCCGGGAGACCACCCGGAGAGGTGTCAAAGAACTTCACTGCCAGGAGGACGTCGGGGAGGCGGGCTATCCCATTCCAAATAACGTCGATAATCTCGAATTCGTCGATCACGATGCGAAGTTCGTCATTGCCATCGAGACCGGCGGTATGTACGCCCGTCTGATGGAGAACGGGTTCGATGAGGACTACGGGGCGATCCTGGTCCACCTCAAAGGGCAGCCGGCACGGTCCACGCGACGGGTTTTACGGAGACTCAACGAGTCGCTCAACCTCCCCGTCGTGGTCTTCACCGACGGCGATCCATGGTCCTACCGGATCTACGCGAGCGTCGCTTACGGCTCGATCAAGAGCGCCCACATGTCGGAACTTCTCGCGACCCCGCAGGCGCAGTTCATCGGGGTGCAGCCCTCCGATATCGTTGACTACAACCTCCCCGCCGACCACCTCTCCGAGAAGGATATCAATGCTCTGAAGGCTGAGCTGACCGATCCCAGGTTTGCGACCGATTACTGGCGTACCCAGATCAACCTGCAACTCGATATAAAACTGAAGTCAGAACAGCAGGCGTTTGCGAGCCGGGGGCTCGACTTCGTAACGAAAGAGTACCTGCCGGCGCGGCTCTCGGATATGGGCGTGATCTGAGGAGAGGTTTCAAGGGGCACTAGAACTGAAGGGAGCCGGTTTCCGGCTCTCACAGTACACAGTCCCGGCAGTCCTGTGCCCCGCACGCGCGGTTCTCGATCTTCCACCTGAGCGCCCATCGCTTGATCTCCCGGATCACCCCGACCAGCTCAAGCCCGCTTGCGGTGAGCGTGTACTCGGTCTTCACGGGGAATGATCGGGCCTCCACTCTTCTCTCGACGAGACCTTCCTCCTCAAGTTCCTTTAAGCGGGCAGAGAGGACCTTTGCCGTGATCCCCGGGAGCCGCTCCTTTATCTCGGTGAACCGCCGGGTGTAGTTGTCTCCCTTGTAGAGTTCGAGGATGATCAGGAGCATCCACTTTTTTCCTAGATATGTAACGGTCTGATTGACCGTACACTCGTCCTGCATGGTATAATTAGAGAAACCTTCTCTTACTTATACCCTGGTGTCTAATTGATATCTTGTATCAAAAAGATACTAATGGGTGAACATGAATGTTCTGTAACCAGTGCGAAGAGACGGCAAAAGGCCTTGGCTGCACGGTGCGCGGTGTTTGCGGCAAGGATGCGGAGACTGCCGGGCTCCAGGACGTCTTGATCTATCTCCTCAAGGGGCTCTCCGTCCGGAACCTCGCGGCGATAAAGAACGGTGGTGGAGATCCAGAGGTCGGTGAGTTCATCGCGGGATGCCTCTTTGCCACCCTGACCAATGTGAACTTCGATCCTGCAAGGTTTGAGGATAAAATCCGGGAAGCGGCCCGCATCCGCGACGCCCTCCCGCCCGCCGGAAGCGCGGAGCCTGACGCCTGCACTTGGACTCCGGAGAGTCAGGCGGCGATCGCGGCAAAGGCAGAGGAGATCGTTGCTGCACGGGAGATGGTTGATGCCGACCTGCAGTCGCTTCGCGACCTCCTCGTCTTTGGGCTCAAAGGGATGGGTGCCTACTACCACCATGCCTCTGTCCTCGGCTATAGGGATGAGGAGATCACGACCTTCCTGCAGGAGGGCCTCGCAGCCACGCTGCACGATCACACTGCGGACGAGATGGTCACTCTCGTGCTCAAATGCGGCGAGATCGGTGTGAAGACTCTGGCCCTCCTCGACAGAGCAAATACCGCCGCCTTCGGGACCCCGGAGATCACAACGGTCAGCACCGGAGCGGGCACGCGCCCGGGCATCCTCGTCACCGGCCACGACCTCAAAGACCTTGCCGATCTCCTCGCACAGACGGCAGGAACAGGTGTGGACGTCTACACCCACGGTGAGATGCTCCCGGCGCATGCCTACCCGGAGCTGAAGAAGTACGACCACCTCGTCGGGAACTACGGCGGCTCCTGGCCCTTCCAGCGGGAGGAGTTTGAGCGGTTCAACGGCCCGGTCCTGGTCACCACGAACTGCCTTGTGCCGCCGAAGGACACCTACCGCGATCGGGTCTACACCACGGGTCCCGTCGGGTTTGCGGGGGTAAAGCACATCGGCGCGTCGTCGGACGGAAAGAAGGACTTCTCGCCCCTGATTGAGCACGCAAAGTGTTGCGAACCCCCACAGGACCTCTCCCGCGGCGATCTCGTCACCGGGTGCGCCCATGCCCCGGTCCTTGCCATCGCAGATACCGTCGTTAATGCAGTGAAGTCCGGTGCGGTCAAGCGGTTCATCGTGATGGCGGGCTGTGACGGGCGGTACAGCGGGCGCGACTACTACACCAGGTTTGCCGAGGCCCTCCCGGCGGACACCATCATCCTCACTGCCGGGTGCGCGAAGTACCGCTACAACAGCCTGGGTCTTGGGACCATCGGCGGCATACCCCGTGTCCTTGATGCCGGACAGTGCAACGACAGTTACTCCCTGGTGGTCATCGCCCAGGCTCTCGCCAAGGCGTTCGGCGTCGGGGTCAATGAACTCCCGGTCTCATACAACATCGCCTGGTACGAGCAGAAGGCGGTCCTGGTCCTCTTAAGCCTCCTCTCGCTCGGTATCAAAGATATCACCCTTGGCCCCCGCCTCCCGGGCTTCGTCTCGCCCGGCATCTTGAAGGTGCTCGTCGAGAACTTCGGGATCAAGGGGATCACGACGGTTGAAGAAGACCTCGCCCGTATGGTGCCGGGGAACTAAACACTTTTTTAGAGCGGCTGGGGATCTCCAGATCTTCCCGGAGTAGGGAGGAGGATCTTACCTGTGGCATTTCATCTGCTGATGGGGTCCCGGAATCACCTGAACTCCGCGAGTGCCACCACCGGTACTCCGTCCAGGTCGTCAAAGACCACCGGATAGACCCGCAGGGTCCAGCCTCCCTCAAGCAACCGGTCGTAGGAGAGGTCAACGTCTTCGAGAACGAAGATGTGCGGGGACCGACAGAGGAACGCTCGGTGGACGTTCATCCCCTCTTCCGGGTTTGACGGTGCCGCAATGGATATTGTATCGATCCCGAACAGCCTGAGGGCGGGGTTTTCCCTGCAGAGAAACTCCGGCACCTCGGGGTGCACCCAGGGGTGCTTTTTCGCGTAAGTCTCCGGGTCTCTCTCCCTGATCCGGCCGCTCCCGGTCCTCACAAAGAGCGCCCGGGCGCACTGGATTTTGTCAAGATGCGGAGTGAGATCGTGGATCCGGATCGGCTCCTCCCCCTCTTTCGGCACCTCGATGCACTGCGCAGGTTCAAAGACCGCCTCCGGCGCAAGGAGGGCCCGGACGGTGCCCCCACCCGGACAGAAGTGCCGGGGGAGGTCGATGTGCGTTCCGGCGTGGCTTGATACGGCAATCAGGCTCTTTTCTTCCGCATCGCCCCTCTCAAAAGACTTTGTGGGGGTGATCGTGAGCGGTTCCGTTCCGGGGTAGAGTGGTGTTGCCCGGTTTAGGGGGTACGAGATCGGGATGAGCATACACTCTCCCGTAGATACTCCCGGAGTTCATGAAGGTTCTCCACGATATGCTCCACCCCCGGCCGGCCGACGAAGCGGTTCGGATCGCCGGGGGCAACCCTTGCCACGAACCGAACGCCGGTCTCATAGGCCGCCTCCCAGTCGTTTGGGGCGTCTCCGACGAATAGCGCCTCTTTAGGTGAGGCATTGGTCTCTTTAAGGATTTCACGGATGCATTCGGCCTTCGTCTTCGGCGAGCCGTAGATCCGGACGAAGTACTTTAAGAGGTCCCGGCGGCGGGCGATCTCGTGCATCTCGCCCTCCGGGGTTGCGGAGACGATATAGAGCGGGAGCACCCGGGAGCAGTCCTGGAGAAGTTCCTCTGCCCCTTTGGTGTACGGCACGGTGAGCATGGCATCATAGATCAGTCCGGCGTATTCGCTCGCGAGCCGCTCCTCCTGCTCGGGGGTGAGGTCTTCGTGGAGAATGTTTGCGTAGATGTAACGGAATTTGTCGTACCGGGACATCCCGCCGTTTTCGAGGTGGAAGGCGATGATCTCGTCGAGGTGTTCGGGAGCAAAGGAGAAGATCTTTCGGAACGCGGCGGTCTTTAGGGGTATTGATTCGACGATGACGCCGTCGAAGTCGAGGATGAGGGTGGTAAGCATGGGTCTCACTATTTCGGTATCTCCACTTATGGGTTACCTGGATACACCATATAGTCATCTCTACTGTCCAGCGGGACGTATGCCGGGATCAGGGGCGTGCCTCCTCTGGATTAAAATCATTCGAATTCCGGTAGGTTTATCATAAGAATACCATTGCTATAGTTGCTATGGTTCAGATGCCCGATCTACTCAATCCCTTTAACTCCATTCAGGTGCAGAAGGCATATGAGGTCTGGTCGCTACTGGGCAAAGGCCTCCTGAAAGAGATCCTGAATACCGGGCTAAAAATTCTGAACAGGATGATACCCAAGAAGAATAACCAGATCCTTTTTGCAAGCATACCCGACTACTCGGACAACGCAAAAGCATTGTATGAATACTTAGTCGCAAACCAGATGCACCGTCAATACGATATCGTCTGGTTGGTCGATGATCCGGGGATTTGGAAGATATTGACGCAAAACGGAGTAGCGGCACATCTTGAGAAGAGTCTTCATGGGCTTTACGCCATCTTTCGATCGCGATACATCATCACAACCCATAACCACTACTGCCGATTAAAAGCAGGTAACCAGTTCCTGGTAAACCTCTGGCACGGGGCGCCGCTGAAAGCCATGGGATACGCGGACTGCCTGGAGACAGAAGAGGCGTTAAACGACATTCGAAAAGGGGTAGAGGCTGAGGATATCCTCATTGCAACATCGGGCATCACGAAAAACGCATTGGTGACGAGTTTCCTCATCGATCCCCGCAAAGTTGTCGTCACCGGTCAGCCTCGAAACGATTATCTCTTTACCGCTCACAAAGGCCATATCCTGGCCGGGTTACTGGAGAGGGATCTATCCAGGTACAATGCATTGCTCCTGTACATGCCGACATTTCGCGTTGGCTACGGTAGGGTCGAAGGTACCGTGGAGCACCTGGACCTGCTAAAATCTGAGCGGTTTAATAGATTCCTGAGCGACAACAGTATACTCTTCGTTCTTAAACTTCACCCTTATGAGGAGCGGTATTGGTTATCCCGCGATGATTTTAGAAAGAACAATGGAAATATTGTTGTACTGGAATCAGAGCGCCTCACGGCCAACCTTGTCAGTATATACGAGGTGCTCGGGAATTTTGATATCCTGATCACCGACTATTCTTCGATATATTTTGACTATTTGCTCTTAAATCGGCCGATCATCTTTATACCCCTGGATTTGGAGGAGTATGCACAAACCCGGGGATTTCTCCTTGAGCCATACGACTTCTGGGCGCCCGGCCCAAAGGTTACGACGGTTGATGCGCTTATTGACGAGATTCGGAAATGTCTTGCCGATCCTGCATGCTACGAGGAGGAGAGAGTGGTGGTCAATAATCTTATTAACCGATTCCAGGATGGAAACTCATCGCGGCGGGTATGGGAAGAGGTTCTGTGTAAGACTGGTGGGCCCTGTGCAGGTGGAGCCAGCAACAACCACTCGCAATGAGGCTCTCTTGACATAGACTGCCGGGGTCATCATTTTACGTACATCTTTGCAATTTCCGCTGATGTTTGCTTGGGTTGGCCCGTTAGACACATTTGCGCCAGAAGATGCCCCTCTCTCCATGGTTTTCCGGGCACCGCTGATCAGCACGATAATGTCGGTAATTCCCAGTTACTCCAGGAACCTTTAAGCCTTTGAACTCCCTCTTGGGGGCAAAGCGATGTCGGGGGGATGAGCTACGGTGATCCGATCTTTCCGGGGGAAGTCTTCCTCAATTATAGAATGTTCCTCTCTTGCAGGCGTGCAAATTCGAGGCATACATGATCCCGGATTGTCGATGAGGGTCCTATCGACGACGGAGCAGCGCTCATCAGAGTTGTTCCAGATCCCCAGGGCCAGACCTGATCGGGAGCAGCGTGTACACCACCCGATCCTACCGAATGAACTCGATAGCAGTACAGAACCGGAGATATCTGTAGTCATCCCGTTGTTAAACAAAGGGCCTCATATCCGGCGAGCTTTGCAGTCCGTAATAAGCCAGACCGTCCAGGACTTTGAAGTGATCGTCGTGGATGGAGGATCGACCGATAGCGGCCCAGAGATAGTGAAGGGGTTCGGTGACCCCCGGATCCGGTTTGTCCGGCAGAGGGGATCCGGGGTTTCTGCTGCCAGAAACCAGGGGGTGAGCATGAGCCGGGCCGATCTTGTCGCGTTTCTGGACGCCGATGACGAGTGGATGCCCCGGCATCTGGAGACGATCCTATCATTGAAGAGAGAGTTCCCAGAGGCTGGAGCCTACACAACGGCATACAAAATTCGGAAAGTGAGTGGCAGGCTCCGATGGGCGAAGTATCGGGCGATCCCGCCTGCACCCTGGAGAGGCCTGATCCCGAACTACTTCAAGTCCGCTGCACTCGGTGAATATCCGGTATGGACATCGGTTGTCTGCATCCCGAAAAAGATCTTTACCGAGGTTGGCGGATTTCCGGAGGATGCGTGGTTTGGAGAAGATGCCGACCTATTTGGTAAGATTGCGCTGAAATATCCCATTGCTTTCAACTGGTATATGGGGGCGATCTATCACTGGGAGGCTGCCAACAGGGTTTGTGGACGGCAACTCCCTCTTGCTCCTGAACCGTTCGTGAAGACTGCGCTTCAATCGATGGAGAACGGTGCAATCCCTCACGAGTTACTGAGCGATGTACAAGAGTATGTCGCGAAGAAAGAGATTGCGAGAGCTGCAAGAAACCTCATTGCCGGCGAGAGTGAGGAGGCCAATCGGATATTAAAGGCGTACAGAACAGAGTGTCTTCGGCATAGAAGATTGATCCTGCGCAGTATGGCAGCGATACCTCTTCCGCTGTTTTGGAAAGCCGTCAAATTGAAGGATTTATTTGATCTTTATATATAAGGATTGATGTCCCCCAGATTTATAGGAAATACTTTGATTATGTTTCATATGTCTTTCAAAGATTTACTGCAGAATACCGATAGCGTTTCTTGGCAGTTCCTATTTTAACCTTGATTCTCTCGAATCTCGTGAAACGTGAGAGTATATCAGCAATACAAAATCCATATAATGTGAGTTTACAAACAAGTTACTGATTGTCAAGATGGGATGGTGAATATTATCCTTAAAAAAGCTTTAATAACCGGCATCACTGGGCAGGACGGCTCGTATCTCGCTGAGTTCCTCCTTCACAAAGGCTATGAAGTACATGGAATCATTCGGCGGGCATCGACCTTCAATACTTCCCGGATCGATCACATCTATACCGATCCCCACGATGCCGGTGC
>NZ_LFRO01000060.1:0-31585 GCF_001512385.1 Methanoculleus sp. DTU007
ACAGTGGACCGTGGGGGTATCGCCATTGGGGGGTGGGGACAGGGGAGGGGGGCTCGCCCCCCTCCCCGTCAGCCCCTCGCACCTAACGGTGCTCAAGATCCGGTCCTTCGGACCCTCGGACTCGCCCGCGTGGCGATGCTCAGCGGGTATCCGTCCACAGGCGAGCAATCGATGAACAGCCTGATCAACTCTCAAACGAAGGGATGACTGTTTCGGAGAATATACCCCCAGCGTGTGGTGCTCACCGACACCCACAACCGCCCTCCTTCGTAAAAAGAGACGTTTTCGGCCATTAGACCGCATTGCTAACCTCCTACGTTCCCTCTAACACTTCAGTCGGGTGCACCTGTCCGCTTTCCGGCAGGATGAGCCAGAGCAGGAGGTAGATGACGATCCCGATGACAAACCCTGTGACCACGGTGAAGATGACCCAGATCACCCGGATGACGTTCGGGTCGATCTCGAGGTATTCTCCTATGCCGCCGCATATTCCGGCGATCCACCGGTCAGTTCTTGAACGGGTTAATTTCTTCATGACAACCCCCGGAGCGCTCATCTGCCGTCGATGTAATAGATGCTTCCCCGGAGGGTGTTGCGGGGACTGTGATTCCCCTCTAGTTCAGCCGGATACAGAACGAGGGGCGCTGCGCTTTCGGCGCCCTGAGCGGGGGCGGGTCTTTCCGGTCTCTGATCCGGCCGGAGCACAGACGTCGCAGCCTCCGCAGGGCAGGGCGTCAAAATGCTCGCCGAAATACTCGAGGAGCACTCGTCTTCGGCATCCCGTCGTGGTGCAGTACTCCACCATGCTCTGCAGTTTCGAGCGTGCAACCTCGCGCTGGAACTCTGAGGGGAGGTCCCGGTCGATGAAGGACCTGAGGCGCTTTGCATCGTCGTCATGGTAGAACAGGATGCAGTCGCTCGCGTTGCCGTCCCTCCCCGCCCGGCCGCTCTCCTGGTAATAAGCCTCGAGGGTTTTTGGTATGTCATAGTGGACGACAAATCGGACGTCCGGTTTGTCGATTCCCATCCCGAACGCGTTTGTTGCGCAGATGATCGGGACCTTCCCGCTTATGAACCGGTCCTGTGTCTCGGCCCGTGCGGCTGCCGTCATGCCGGCATGGTAGGGGAGCGCCGATACCCCGTCGGCCTGGAGATTGGCCGCGAGCGTCTCAGCCCCCTCCCGGGTTGTAACATAGACGATCCCGGCATCCCCACTGCGATTTCTCAGGTAGGTCCGGAGCCGATCATATGCGCCATCGTCTTTAGGAATGACGGCGTATCGGAGATTTCTCCGATTGAAACTTCCCACGTAGACCGATGGGTCCTCAAGGCGGAGTTGTCGCGAGATATCGTCGCGGACATCCGGGGTCGCGGTTGCGGTCAGGGCGACCATCGGTACACCGGGAAACCGCTCCTTGAGGACCGCAAGCGACCGGTATTCAGGGCGGAACTGGTGTCCCCACATCGATATACAATGCGCCTCATCGATCGCTATAAGCGTGATGGGAAGGGTTGAGAGGAGATCGAGAAAATCTTCGCTGACCGCCTTCTCCGGCGAGACGTAGAGGATCTGGACGTGACCTTCCTCGAGTTCCGAGAGGATCCGGCGTGTCGTTGCGTACGATCCGGATGAGTTCAATGCTTCTGCACCGATCCCGCGGGCCTGCAGATCATCGACCTGATCCTTCATCAGGGCAATAAGGGGTGATATCACCAATGTCACACCATCACCGATGAGTGCCGGGACCTGGTAGCAGAGCGACTTGCCGCCTCCGGTTGCAAGCACCGCGAGGACGTCGCGTCCGGCGAGGAGGTCGTCTATGATCTCCTGCTGGTAGGGCTTGAACGCCGTATGCCCAAAGTAACGTTGCAGGATCAGGTGCAGGCGATCCATCGCTATATAAGTGGGCGCCCTATCGGCATAGTATCTTCGGCCTGAAAAATCCGGGAGTTTGAGGTCTGATTCGGCTGAGATTGGATTTTTTCTTATCCGGAGATCTCGTCCCAGAAGTTGGCCATGGCTGAAAAGATCCTCTCCCGAAGTTCGGCGAGTCGCTTTTCATCGGTTTCACGATCCGGAGTCTCGTAGAGGCCGCGGTTGATCTCGACCTGGACCCAGGGGACCCGCGACCGTCGGTAGTGTGCCACCGATATGAACCCGCCCCGGAACGGATCGTTCATGGCAACCTTTCCCTCCCCCTCGAACTCCGTCTGGAACGATCGGGCAAGCGCCTGAAGCCATTCCGGCGGGCAGGTCACGAGACCCCCTGCCGTCTTTGGTTTTCCGTTCAGGTCCCCCCGGTTACTCAGACAGAAGATCGGCCGCGGGCGACCTGAGTCTGCCCGAACAGGCGGAGATTTCGGTAGCATGCTGTGGCAGTCGAAGGCAATCCTGATGGGAAGTGTATTGAGTGCCCTGGTCAACTGCCCGTGGAACGGGTAGTAATAGTTCTTCAGAAGGGCCGCTATCACTTCCCTGCCGGGTACCTGGCCTTTTCGGAATACCGGGGTCCCGTCCTGTGTGATGACCTTGGTCACCCCGTCCTGAGCCCGCGGCGGATAATCGTAGGGTGGCCGGTTGGTATCGACGAAGACCCGGGAGATATCGAAGTCGACCACTGCTTCTACCCTGTCATTGAACCCATAGAGAAGGCGAGTATGGGGATCGCTATTGAAGATGATCTCCTTTCGCGAGAGGTTGATAAGCCCGCGGAGTTCGGCGGGAACCAAGATCCCTCCGTGAGGGATGGAGATGAGGAAGGGGTATCGTTCGTTCAACGTTCCTCCTCCTTCCGGGAGTTCACACTGGAACTGACGCTCATCTTGTTACCAGTTACAACAACCGTATGGGCGCCCCCGCTACAAAAGTGCACTGATCGATATCCATACAAAACCTGCCGCCGGATCCGGCCGGGTATACATATAAAGAAAGAGTACAAGCCAACTACTGGGAACGGGCCCCGGATGGTGAAGGGTATGGAAAGAGAGCAGTGGTCGTCGGTAGCGGGTTTCATCCTTGCAAGTATAGGGTCGGCCGTGGGCATCGGGAATATATGGCGGTTTCCGTATATTGTCGGTGCCAATGGCGGCGGAGCGTTTCTGATCCCGTACCTGATCTCCATCCTCTTCTTTGGTCTTCCCCTGATGATCTTAGAGTTCGTCATCGGCCGCTCCAGCGGGAGTTCAGTCATCTCCACCTTTCAGGCGATACGGCAGCGCTTTTTCGTTGCAGGCCTCATCATCGTCCTCATCGTCAGCCTCATCCTCAGTTACTACCTCGTGATCACGAGTTGGGTGCTTGCGTATGCATTCTTCTTTGCCCTCAACCAGCCGATGGAGTTTGAAGGATTCACCAATTCCTATCTTCCGCTCATCTTCTACCTCATCTCCGGGCTTGCGGTCTTTATGACAGTGCGCTCCGGAGTCCGTGGGGGTATCGAGAAGAGTTCCCGGTTTCTTATCCCGCTCCTCATCGTGCTCCTCCTCTTCCTCGTGGTCGTCTCACTCACGGAGCCCGGGGCGGGCGAGGGGGTTAGGTTCTACCTCACCCCGGATTGCCCACGACTGACCGACCCGAGCGTCTGGATTGCAGCGTTTGGGCAGGCCTTCTTCTCGCTCTCGGTGGGAATGGGGATCCTGCTCACGTATGGAAGTTATCTTGGGCGAGGAAGCCTCTTTAGGAGCGCCTCCATCATCGCAGTCGCCGATATGCTGGTGGCGTTCCTTGCCGGATTTATGATCTTTCCTCTGGTCTTCACCGCGGGTCTTGACCCAGCCGCCGGGGTAAACCTTGTCTTCGTCACCCTGCCCGCTGCCTTTGCGAATATCCAGTTCGGTATGCTGCTTGGAGCGCTCTTCTTTACGATGCTCTTTGTTGCAGCGCTCACCTCTGCGATCTCTATGCTTGAGGTTCCGGTGGCGACCATGATCGATACCTACGGCTACTCGCGGAGGCGTGCGACGCTCCTTGTCTCTGTTGCCGTCATGCTTCTTGGGCTTCCGTCTGCCCTCGGTTATACCGTGCTGAAACTCGAAGTATTCGGAACGCCGTTCCTCGACCTCGCCGACTATGCCTTCGGGACGTTCGGCCTCATCGTTGCCGGACTGATCCTTTCCATCGTTGGAGGGTGGTTTGTCAACCGTGCCCGGATCTGTGCAGAAATAGGTGGATGCGGATGGCAGCAGAGGGTCTACATGGTGCTCATCCGCTATGCTGTTCCGGCGATCTTGCTGATCACGCTGATCGGCAGTATCTTCTGGACTACTGGATGAGTATTCCGGCAGCGCCGACGATTATATCTCCGGCACCTGTTCCTCTGCCTGCCTGCTCTTCTCCTGTGCCTGCAGGGCGTCAAGGACTTCCTGCATATCGGGTACCGTCGTCAGCTGATACTCCTTGACGAAGATGATGCGCCCGAACTCGTCGATGACGATGTTGGCCCGCCGGGAGTAGCCTTTTGTGCTGTCAAAGACGTCGTACATCTGGGCTACCTCACCGTGCGGCCAGAAATCCGCAAGGATCCGGGTTTTCTTAATTCCGAGGCTCTCTGCCCATGCCCGTTTGCAGGGAACCGAGTCCACGCTGATGCCGAAAGCAATGGCATCGAGGTTCTCAAAGGCCTCATGGTTCGTCTCCAGCGCTTCCATCTGCCTGGCACAGATGCTGGTCCAGGCCAGCGGGTGGAAGGAGAGGATGACCCTCTTTCCTCGAAAGTCCGACAACCGGACTTTGTTCCCATTCTGATCGGATATCGAGAAATCCTGTGCCTGCTGGCCGATCTCGACCACTGCGTATCACCTGGTGGAACTCCTGTCCCCACATTGATAAACATTTCTCATTCCCTGGATGTCTTGCCCGGTCGTGTCGATACGCATAAGTGAGGGTTTGATAAAAGTACAGTAAACCTTTTGGCGAGGAGAGCCGGGAAATGCCTGTCGTCACCGATATCCTGATCATCATCCTCCTGATCTTTGCAAACGGGTTCTTCTCGATGGCAGAGTTTGCTCTCGTCTCTGCGAAGCCCTCTCGCCTGCAAAAGAGAGCCGAAGACGGCGATGCAGGGGCGGCTGCCGCCCTTGAACTTGCCAACGATCCGACACAGTTTCTCTCCACCATCCAGGTCGGGATCACCCTCGTCGGGATTGTGAACGGTGCCTACGGCGGGGCAACGCTTTCAGGCCCTCTTGCGGAAGTCCTTGCGGGCGTCCCCCTGTTTGCTCCTTACAGCAGTCTGCTGGCGGGCGTTCTCGTCGTCGCCGCCATCACCTACTTAACGCTCGTGATCGGCGAGCTGGTGCCGAAACGGGTGGCCATGAACAACGCCGAGCGGATTGCCCGCCTGGTCTCGCGCCCGATACGTCTCCTCTCCATAGCCGCCGCGCCTCTCATCCGGGTGCTGAGCATATCGACTGAAGGAGTCCTCATGGCGCTCGGGATGCGGCAACCCTCCGGTCCCGAGGTTACTGAGGAGGACGTCAGGATCCTGATCGGCCAGGCCACCCGGGCGGGCGTTTTTCAGGAGGCGGAACAGGATATGGTGGAGAGCGTCTTTCGCCTTGGTGACCGGCGTGTCAGCATGCTGATGACTCCCCGGCCCGATATCGTAGCCGTGGATGTGGAAGCCCCTCCCGAAGAGAACTGGAGAAAGATGGTGGAGTCCGGGCACATTTACTTCCCGGTCTACCGCGAACACCTGGACAACCTGCTCGGGATTGTCTCGGTTCGTAACCTCTGGGCGCGGACGATCTCGGGCGAGTCTCCAGATATCGCAAAGGCAATTGAACCGGCTCTCTTTGTTCCTGAGAGCGTCCTTGCTCTTACGGTCCTTGAGAGATTCAAGACCTCCAGGGCGCGAATCGCCCTTGTTACCGATGAGTATGGAAGTATCCAGGGATTGGTCACCATTCACGACATTATGGAGTCTATTGTCGGGGATATTCCGTCGACAGAATATCCGCCGGAGGGCACGGCAATTCGCCGTGAAGACGGGTCATGGCTCCTCGATGGATTGCTCCCGATCGATGAGTTCCATGATCTCCTTGGCGTAGGGACCCTGCCTGGTGAGGGGCGAGGGTATTATCAGACGCTCGGCGGGTTTGTGATGATGTACTTAGAGCGGACGCCGAACACCGGGGATCGGTTCACCTGGAACAACCTCCGGTTTGAGGTTGTTGATATGGATGGCCACCGCGTCGATAAAGTGCTCGTCACCCCGATAGGTAAAAAAAAGTAGAATCTATCCTATCTCAACAAGATTGATGACGAACGTGAGATCTTCTCCCGCAAGGGGATGGTTTGCGTCGATGGTGACTTCGCCGGGCGAGATATTGGTAACCCTTCCGGGGATTGCCCGCCCGTCAGCCAGTGTTATAGCAACCTGATCACCGACTGTCAGGTTCTCACCGCCGGTGATCCCGGCTGGATCTGTGACGAAGACGAGTTCCTCCTGATATGGGCCGTATGCCTGGTCAGCGGGGATACGAACAGTCTTCGTCTCTCCGATCCGCATCCCTACAACGGCTGCATCGAACCCCGGGATCATCTCACCCCCGCCAACGGTAAACTCGAGCGGTTCACCCCCCATAGAACTGTCAAAGACCGTCCCGTTATCAAAAGTGCCGGTATAGTGGACTTTCACCAGGTCTCCGCTTTTTGCCCGATCCTCTGCATCTTCGTTTCCTATACACCCCGGGCTGAGAACGAAGACCGCGAAGATCCCCGCAATCAGCAGCAGGATGCCGTTAGTATATCCTTTCATGGTTTTTCCTCGTTCTCGAGCGCCTTCTTGAAGCACTCCACTGCCTCTGCAAGCCTACCCTGACGATCAAGTGCCCGTCCTTTCAGGTACCATGCCCGGAGATGGTGTGGATCCGACTCGAGGACCTTCTCGTAACAGGCGACCGCCTGATCGAACTTCCCGAGGTGATCGAGGGCGATGCCCTTGCAGAGCCAGGCATTGACGTCCCCGTCACCCAGTTCGATCGCCTTCTCAAACGCACCAAGGGCATCGGCTTGCCGTCCGAGCGAACTCATGAGCGCCCCGAAAGCGTTCCAGATTGCCGCATTCTTCGGATTGGCTGAGAGCGCCTTCTCATAGCTCTTCAGGGCCTCGTTGTACCTGCCCATCTTCTCAAGCACCGTTCCCCTCATAAAGAGCGCGGCAGGATCCTCGGCCTGAAGGGCTATGATCTTGTCGATTGTCCTGACCGCTTCGTTGTAGCGGCCGAGATGAATGAGGACGGAGGAACAGGCGTGAAGGGTCTCGATGTTCTTCGGTTCCCGATCGAGCACCTGTGTATAGGCGGCGAGCGCCTCCTCGTAGTTTCCAGCCTTCTCGTAAGCTTCCCCGAGTTTGCACAGGGTGAGGGTATCCGCCGAATCGGCTTTGATCACCTTCTCGAAGCACTCCACCGCATCGGCATAGCGCCCGAGCCACATGAGGATCTCTCCGCGTCGTTGCCAGGCTGCCCGGTTCTCCGGGTTCGCCTCGATGATGCCGTCGGAACACTCCAGTGCCTCTTCGTATCGACCCATATGCACAAGGGCCCTCTCAAGGGCGTACCATGCCTCAACATCACGCTCATCTCTCTCGAGGATCAGCGCGTATTGCTTGATTGCATCGTCGAACTTCCCGCTCCGTTCGAGCGCCGCACCAAACGCCATCAGTGCGCCCCGATCGTCGGGAGAGATCTTGAGGTAATGCTCGTATGCATTTTTCGCTTCTGCATGTTTGCCTACGGCTTCCAGCATATCCGCCCGAATCTTTAAGATCGCTGCGTTCGAGGGGTCGGATGTGAGCACCTTCTCACAGCATTTGATCGCTTCCTGATGCCTTCCGAGCCGTGCGAGTGCGACAGCCTGTGCAAACCAGGCCCCGGTATCTTTTGGTCGCCCGGCGGTCACTTTTGCATAACACTCTGCTGCATCCGCATACTCTCCCATCCGCTCCAGAGCCCGACCGCGACTGAACCATGCAAGGAGGTCGTCAGGATTGGCTTTGATGGCCTGCCTGAACCGCTCGGCAGCCTCATCGTATCGCCCCAGCGTGGCAAGGACAATCCCAAGGTTCAGCAGATATCCGCCGTTATCCGGATCGGTTTCAAGAAGCGCATCATAACAATCGGCAGCTTCCGCATATCTCCCAAGCCTCTCAAGCAGCCGCGCCTTCAAGGTGAATAACCAGGCATCTCCCGGATCTCTCTCTTCCATCAGGCTGACCGACTCGAGCGCCTCTGCATACCGGCCAAGATACTCAAGAGCCGTGATCCTCCCTGAAAGGGCGACCCTGTCGGCCGGGTACGCCCCAAGTACCTGGTCAAAGTGGTTGAGCGCCTCTTCGTACTTACCAAGGTGCAGGAGTGCGTCGCCGAGACCTTTCGCCGCTGCAGCACTTCCGGGGCAGGACTTATAGAGGAGATCGAACGTCTCCGCAGCCTTTTCATACTGCTGGAGGCGCATCTGGGCCTCTCCCCTTCTCTGCATGAGATGGGGGCTATCCCCTCTGATATCCCGTATCTGGTCAAGACAGGCGAGCAGATCATCGTATCTGCCGAGGCTTTCGAGGACGTCAGCTTTTGATAAGAGGGCAATGGCGTTATGCGGTTCTTTTGCGAGGATCGTGTCCAGGCAGGTGTTGGCCTCGCCATACCTGCCAAGATGGATGAGCGCGATGCTGCGCTGCTGCAAGGCGGTGATGTTCCCGGGATCGCCCTCGAGGATGCGCTTGAAATCATTCTCAGCTTTTGCGTACTGCCCGAGGTGAAGCAGAGCTGTTCCCCGGTAGTTCAGGATGACCCGGCTCAGGGCATCGGAGATCGATGGCGCTTGTTTCCGCGGGGTCTCCGCTCTATCCTGCTCAAAAAGCGCTAGATCAGTGCCGCTCCCGATCCATTTCATCCCGGTCATCGCCTGGCTGTCGAGAACACGGTCGAACGAATGTACCGCCTCGGCGTACTGGCCAAGGTGGAAGAGCGCGATGCCGCGTGCGCACCACACCTGCACCTGGCTCTGATCATGCTTAAGAATCTGGTCGAAACTCTTGACCGCCCGGTCGTAGCGGCCAAGCGCATCATGGATCATCCCCATGGAGTAACGCGCCGGGATGTGGTCCGGGTTGGCGAGGGCGACTTTACCAAAGCACTCCGCCGCTTCGGTGTACTCTCCCGCGCGGAGGAGGAGTGAGCCGCGGTGATACCAGGTGGGGGTGCTGTCGGGCTCAATGTCAGCGATCGCTCCATAGCAGTCAGCGGCGTCCTGAATCCGGCCAAGATGCTCAAGCGCCAAAGCTTTACCGTAGAGGGCGTCAAGGCTCTTTGGCTCTGCATCAAGCACCCGGCTAAATACCTCGATAGCCTCCGGGTAGTCCCCCTGATACAGGAGGGCGCACCCTTTCTTTACGAGCGTACTGATACTGTCCGGTCTCATCCTGAGGACTCGTTCGTAACAGCCCGCTGCTTCGCGGTAGTTCCCTGTTCGCTCGTACAATCCTCCAATCTTTTCCAGAAGAACAGGGTTCTCCGGGTCCCTCTCGAGTACCCGTCTGTAGGATTGCGTCGCATCGGCATACTGGCCGCTCCTCTCGAGCATCTCCCCGTGCCAGTACCAGGCATTCGTGTCTGCAGGTTTTTCTTTAACGATGGCGGCGAAACACTCTGCCGCCTCTTTGTAGTCCCCAGTCCGGGCAAGGACATGCCCCAATTCCCGCAGTATCTCGATATCGCCTGGAGAGGACTCAAGAGCCTTCCTTAACCATTCTGCGGCCTCGCGGTCTCTACCAAGGCATGCAAGCGCCTGACCCATCGATAGTCTGAGGGTGCCGTTCTCGGGATCGATCTTGAGCGCCTTCTCGAAACTCTTTACCGCCTCAGTGTAGTTCCCGGCCTCAAACTGAGAGTTTCCCTGCTTTATTGAAGGGTTTGCATTCTTCCCCTGACCCAGAATATTACCGAAGAAATCCATTCGATATCATCCTGCCGCTGCTTGCTCGTTACCTATTCAATTGGCCAATGTTATACTCTTGTGATTTGTTCCCTCAGGATGAGGCGACCAACTGCTTGCTAAATTGATGCTCAGACCACTATTTGAAGGGACCGATCTGTGCGGGCAAACAGGGTTGATCTCTATCGAAGTTATGGCTTCGCACGGCGAAGATCATAAATTATGCCGGAGTATGATCCCGAATGCCTCCTGAAGACCGCCAAGGTATGAACGGGATTATCGATAATCGATCAAGAACGCAATAAACGGACCTTTGGATAAGAACGACAATCCGGTCAAGAAGCAACTCTCAAGAGCCGTCCGGGAAGGAGGCAGGGCTCCTCTCACCGGTTAGACATCCAGAATTGGGTCAAACTGCGATTTACCGACAGGTCCATAGAAACTTGTGATCTTCGGATCCATTCCGCAGATGGGGCAGGTGTAATCCTCCGGAAGGTCTTCGAACGCGGTGCCTTTTGGGTAGCCCCGGAGCGGTTCGCCCCGCTTTTTGTCATACACATAACCGCAGATCTTGCAGACGTACCTCGTCGGCTCCCAGGGTTCGAACCCCCATGCGCCGATAGGTCCTTTCCCGGTCGCGCCGCAGACGGGACAGATATAGTCCTCCGGCAGATCCTCAAACGCGGTGCCTGCCGGGATGCCGCGGTGCGGCTCTCCCCGCAGCGGGGAGTAGATGTAGTTGCAGTACTTGCACCGGTATCGCTTCACCTTCTCCATACAGATCACACTCACTCAGGAACAATCATCCTGCACGAAGGCAGTTTCACCAGATAAGGTTTCCCGTGATCCCGTTTGCCGCAGGTGCAGTCCCGCTCAACGGGATTATCCCCCGTCGGATGCGCTTTATTATGAATCCTGCTGCCGTCTGCCCCCGGCGGCAAGACGAAATATGAGTGAGAGCATGAGCATGAGGACGATCAGGATACCGACACCGAAGAGGAGGACGATAGAGCCGATCCGGCCCATCCCCGATCTCGGCATCTCTCTCTGCCACGAGAATCTCTGCGTCCAGATCGTCTGCCCGCCTGGGCGGTACCACTGAAATGGGCCATATTGTCCAGATGCGCTGCCGCGCTGGAGGGCAAGATCGTAGCGCACCCGGGCATCCGGATCGATCAGAGTCTCATATGCCTGCTGGATGAGGATGAATCGCTCACTCGCGTTTGGGTCAGGATTGATATCCGGGTGGTACTGTTTTGCAAGCCGCCGGTACGCCGCCCGGATCTCATCTGGCGTGGCGTCTTTCCGGACGCCCAGAATATCGTAATAGGTTTCCACGGTCCTCCTCATGCGTTCTCGTTGCAGGAGACCTCGCCGGTGTCCCCATTCACCGTAACCAGAGTCCCGGAGGGGATTTTGGAGAACTCCGGCGGGAGACGGTCGACCATGGGGATTCCTGCAATGATCGCCCCGACTGCGATGATCGGTTCGGCTTCGGTGTTGATGATCGCCGCCGGAGCAAGCCCGTTCTGCTTTAATGCGTAGATTACGTAAGAACCGACCGTCGATCCCTTACCATATGGAAAGGCCAGAACGCGTCCGGCGATCGATTGCCCCTCGAGCGGGTGCCCATGCTCCACAACGGTGCCGGTCTCCGGATCGACGCCTGAGAGGAATGATATGGGTTCCGGTGAGACGAGGAGTTCTCCGCTTGCAATACCCTTTGATATGCTCCTGCCTTGCATGATCTCTACCACCACATTATAAAGTGGTTGGAGATCCAAATATATGAGTAACATGGACGAAACCATTGGCAACACTCCTGGCAGCGAGCATGATATGCTCACCCTCCAGATCCAGGATCTGAAGGCACAGGTCCTGGACTACAAACTGAAGAATGAGTTGCTGGAAAAAGAACTCCTGCAACTTAGAAAAGAGAATGCTCAGTTAAAAAGGGTGCCGCTGTTTGTTGCCGCTGTGGTCGATGTGCTTGAAAATGGCGAAGTGTATCTCCGGCAGCAGGGCAACAATCAGGAATACGTCACCGCAGTCAACGAGAAACTCCACCGCACTCTCAAACCCGGGATGAAAGTGGCAGTGAACAATACCCTGTCCATCGTCAAGATAATCGGCAATATCTATGACACAAGGGTCCGGGTTATGGAACTTGATGAGCAGCCGAGTGTGACGTTCGAGCAGATTGGCGGCCTGAAGGAGGAGATTGAAGAGGTCCGGGAAGCCGTCGAGTATCCGCTCACGAAGCCCGAGATCTACGAGCGCATCGGCGTTGAGCCCCCGAAGGGCATCCTCCTCTACGGCCCGCCCGGAACGGGGAAGACCCTGATTGCGAAGGCGGTTGCCCACCACTCCAATGCCCGGTTCATCAGGATGTCCGGGAGCGAACTCGTCCACAAGTACATTGGCGAAGGCGCACAACTCGTGCGGGAACTCTTCATCCTTGCCCGGGAGCGCGCCCCGGCAATCGTCTTTATCGACGAGATTGATGCGATTGGAAGCATGCGCACGAATGACGGAACTTCCGGCAGCGCCGAGGTGCAGCGGACGCTGATGCAGCTCCTCGCGGAGATGGACGGTTTTGGGAACCGCGGCAACGTCCGGATCATGGCAGCGACGAACCGGATCGATATGCTTGACCCGGCCCTCCTCCGGCCCGGTCGGTTTGACCGGATCGTTGAGGTTCCACTCCCGGATGCCGGAGCGCGTCTTGAGATCTTAAAGATCCACACGGCGAAGATGACCCTTGCCGGGAATGTCGACCTCTCCGAGATTGTCGAACTCGCCGAACATACCACCGGCGCGGAGCTGCAGGCAATCTGCCGCGAGGCCGGGATGATGGCGATCCGTCGGGATGCCGATGCCGTCTACCAGGAAGACTTCCTTGCGGCAATCAAAAAGGTGAAGCGCGAGGTGGCGGCTCCCGACGGCCGCATGTATCTCTGACGGGTTTTTCCCACACCCGTCTATTTTCGGTCCGTATCCTGCTGCCGGGCCATGAAGGGGGCGTCCGGGGCGCCCCCAAAGGAAACCTTATCGACTTCGTGCGCCCACAATAGTGCAATGAACGTCCTCCTCATCCAGCCCGAGGGGGTTGATCTTTACGCTACCCTGCTCAAATCCGAGACCAGCAGGGAGGTTCTCCGTTTCTATCAGCCCGATCGGCTGGCATACGGTGTGCGCGTCCGGACGGCATCACTTGGGAGTGCTCTTGCCCTCGTCTCCGAGCTTAGGTGGTATATCCAGCGGTACGTCGAGGAGGTCCTCTTTGAGCCTGAAGAAGGCATATTCTACTCATCCGCGCTTGCCCGGCAGATCTACGAGCGGGACGTGAGACCCGCACCGCCGTGGAAGTTCCGCTGTCTCTACCGGATCTCCGGGGACCACATGATCGATACCATCTGGCTGGACGAGGGCGCGGCGCCTGAGGCGTCTTCTGACCGCATGGAACCGGAAGATACGGTTCTTGAAGTCTGGTGTGCTGAGGATGAGTACCCTGAGGGGTAAAGCGGCGGGTATGCCGCCGGGGTTTTCTGCATAGCCAGAAGTGGTTAGATCAGGGTATGATGTGGGTCAGTATCCTGAAAGCCCCGGCGTAACTGCAATCCGCCTCATATCACGGGATGAGAGGTTGCGGCAGAGAGGGATACCAACCCCGGTTGTCGCCCTCTCTAAGATCCGGCCAGTTCATTGGTTTGATGTAATATTGCTCCTTCGATTCCTCCGGCAAACTGTCAAAGATTTCGGGAAAGACCTGTTCCAGGTATTCTCCGACAGAGATGTTCTGCTCCCATAACTTCGCCGCTATTCTTGCCCTCTCCTCGTTCTGAAGATCGGATGTAGATGCCGGGGTTATGCCGCAATCGTCCCAGCGGTTGAAATATGCGTTATAATATAACGGTATCAGTAAGACCGCCGCTGAAATGGCGAGAATCAGTGCGAGGATATATATGATATGTTTTTTTGAAATTTTCATGGGGTTAACATCAGCGGAACACTCACGATACCTGATCTCGCCACTGGGAGTATAAATCTCCCGCGGTCGCTGTGCAACGGTCTACCGCGACGACGGTTACGATACCGTCTCAATGGCGAGCGGAGCTGCCGTCATCACGGTTGTGTGATGGCCGCAGCTTTTACTCCATATCTGCCCCGAAAGGTGGGATCGTGATAAGTACAAAGACATGATGAAAAAAAGATGACACCCTCAGGCGAACATCTCGCCGAAGGAGGTGTGGAAGTGGTGGCGGTCGAAGTCCGTCGAGAGTTTTTCGATTGCCTTTATGAAGTCTTCGTGGCTGACCGTCTCGTGCTCCATCCGGATCGCAAACATTCCCGCCTCCATGCATATCGCCCGAAGTTCTGCACCGTTCTTGCCTTCTGTGAGCCTGGCCACCTCTGCCAGGTTAACGTCCTCACCAAGACTCATGTTCATGGTGTGGATCTTTAAGATGGCGAGCCGTCCTTCGAGGTCGGGCAGGGGGATCTCAATCATCCGGTCGAACCGGCCGGGCCGGAGGAGAGCGCGGTCGAGGATATCGATCCGGTTCGTTGCAGCGATGATCTTGACGTCTCCACGGTTGTCGAAGCCGTCCATCTCGGCGAGGAGCTGCATCAGCGTCCGCTGCACCTCGCGGTCACCGGATGTCGTCGAGTCGTTTCGGTGCGCGCCGATCGCATCGATCTCGTCGATGAAGATGATCGACGGTGCCTTCTGCTTCGCAAGGTCAAAGAGTTCTCTGACCAGGCGAGCCCCCTCGCCGATGTACTTCTGGACAAGTTCAGAGCCGACCACACGGAGGAAGTGCGCGTTCGTCTGGTGCGCAACCGCCCGGGCGAGGAGCGTCTTCCCCGTTCCGGGCGGGCCGTAGAGGAGCACGCCCTTCGGTGGGGCGATGCCGACCTTCTCAAAGAGGTGCGGCTTTGTCAGGGGGAGTTCGACCGCTTCCCTGATCTCTTCGATCTGCGGTCCAAGACCACCGATGTTCTCGTAGGTCTCTTTCGGGGACTCAACCAGTTCCATACCGTAGATCTGCGCGTCGTAACTTGTGGGCAGCACATCCACGATTGCCAGGGACTGTTGATTGAGTGTGCACCGGACCCCAGGCTTGAGGAGATCAGGGTCGATAAGTTGCGATGTCCGGACTAAAAACCGTGGTCCTGCACTGCTTCGCACAATCACCCGGCTGTTGTCGATCACGTCCGTAACCGTCCCGATCACGAGAGGAGGGCTTCTGAGTTGTTCAATCTCACTCTTGAGTTTTCGGAGTTCCCGCTCGTAGCGGATCTTCTGGGTTTCAACGTATCGTTTCTCGGACTCCATCTGGCGAAATTGTTCGCGTAGCTCCAGGTTTCGGTTTTCGAGGGTCGTAATCCGCTCTAGGAGATACTGGTAGATGTCTTCACCGGTATCCTTATCTGGTGCTTGCCGAGCGATATCTCCCATAGGTCTCCTCGATTAATTATATAGGGTAAAATGAATATAAAGTTGTTTGCGAGATATATGCAGTGTGAACTATGCGGCGTTTCTATTCAGGGACCGCCGAAGATCATCCAGATCGAAGGTGCAGAACTCTGCGTCTGCGTTCGATGCTCAAAATATGGTACAGAAGTCCAGCAACCGCGACGAACGAGTGCCGCCCCACAGAAGAAACCCGGTCTTGCTGTCCCACAGACCCGGAAAAGACCACGGGATGTCTTTGATCTGATGGAGGGGGATCTCGTCGAAGATTATGCCGACCGGATCCGGATCGCCCGGGAAGCGAAGGAATGGTCGACGCTCGACCTTGCACAGGCGATCAAGGAACGTGAGATCCTGATCAAGAAGATCGAGAAGGGAGACCTTATCCCTGAAGACGAAGTCCGACGGAAACTTGAGAAAGCCCTCAATATCAGGCTGATCGATTCAACCGAAGACAGCACCTCCGCAGGCAGGGCAGGCCAGGTGACTATGACCGTCGGCGATGTAATATCGTTTAAAAAGAACCGGAAATAAGCCAATCATAATACTTTTTCCTGAGGCCCCTTCTCTTGCCCGACCTCATTTCTCGTGTTGTAATCCGTCATTTTTTTATACATGAATGCGTAACGATATATCTAATGCGTGGTGGATGTTTTTTCGCCGGTGACCGTTTTTACCTCGGTTAACGGAGTGGCCACTACTTGCGCAGGACTGACAGACCCGCTTTTGACCGCTGCTACCTTAAACAACGGAGCGGCAGCGTTTTATCGCTATTTTAACTGGTATATCCAGTTTTAATCATTCCCGGAAAGACCATCGTATCAAATCCGGGAGGACTACGGT
Organism: Methanoculleus sp. DTU007; assembly: GCF_001512385.1. Lineage (NCBI taxonomy): Archaea > Methanobacteriati > Methanobacteriota > Methanomicrobia > Methanomicrobiales > Methanomicrobiaceae > Methanoculleus > Methanoculleus sp. DTU007. The sequence continues at coordinate 16,257 of NZ_LFRO01000060.1, forward strand.
ATGAGAGGAAAGGAAATTCGTCTGGAACGTATTATGGATCGGAATACCGGCAAGACCATCATCGTGCCGCTCGACCACGGCGTGACGCTCGGTCCCATTCCTGGGCTGGTCGACGTCGGAAAGACCATCGATCTCGTCGCCGAGGGCGGAGCAAATGCAGTGATCGGCCATGTGGGGCTTGCGCTGCACGGGCACCGAAGGCATGGACGGGATGTGGGGCTGATCATGCATCTTTCGGCAAGCACCAGCATCGGCCCCGATCCGAACAACAAAGTGCTTGTGAACACCGTCACGAACGCCTTAAAGATGGGTGCTGACGGCGTCTCTGTGCATATCAACGTCGGCGCCGACTCTGAGGCAAGGATGCTTGAAGATCTCGGCAGAGTCGCGGTCGAATGTATGGAGTGGGGGATGCCGCTTCTTGCGATGATGTACCCGCGGGGCCGGAAGATCGCGGACGAACACGACCTTGAGAGCGTCAAACTCTCTGCACGGGTGGCGGCGGAACTCGGCGCCGATATCGTCAAGACCGTCTACACCGGGGATCCGGACTCGTTCCGCGAGGTGACGGAAGGATGCCCGGTACCGGTCGTGGTCGCGGGCGGCTCAAAGACCGATGAGCGGGCGATCCTCGACCTGGTGGAGGGCGCGATGGAGGGAGGCGCTGCAGGCATATCGATCGGGAGGAATGCTTTCCAGCATCCCGCACCCGATCGCCTTATTCGTGCCGCGGCGCTGATCATTCATGAAGGGCGGTCGGCAGAAGAGGCATTTGAGATTCTTCGGACGTGATGGGTATGATAGGAAAAGAGATCCGCCTGGAGCGGATAATGGACAGAAATACCGGCCGTGCCGTGATCATCCCGATGGATCATGGGTTCACGATGGGCCAGATTGAAGGGCTCTGCAACATGACCAAGACCATCAACGCGGTGAGCGAGGGCGGGGCAAACGCCATCGTCCTCCACAAGGGTATGGTGAAAGGAGGTCACCGGAAGCGCGGAAAGGATATCGGGCTTATTGTGCACCTCTCCGCGAGTACCTCAATGAACCCGGACCCGAACGACAAGGTGCTCGTCTGCACCGTGGAGGAGGCAATCGCGCTCGGCGCCGATGCGGTCTCGATCCACATCAACCTCGGCGCGCCGAATGAATCGAGGATGCTCGAATCGGCGGGCCAGGTGGTGCGGGACTGCAACCGCTGGGGGATGCCGCTCCTGGTCATGATCTACCCCCGCGGCAAAGGTATCGATCCCACCTCGCCGCAGTCGATCGGGCACTGTGTCCGGGTGGCGGAAGAACTCGGGGCCGATCTCATCAAGACGAGTTACACCGGGGATCCGGAGTCGTTCCGCCGGATCACAGCCGCCTGCTCGGTGCCGGTTCTGATCGCCGGCGGCGAGAAAGGTGAGGATATGGAGACGCTCAGAACCATTCGTGAAGCCATCGATGCGGGTGCTGCGGGTGTCTGCATGGGGAGGAACGCCTTCCAGCGTGACGATCCTGCCCGGTTCATCGCTGCGATCTCCCGGGTCGTGCACGAGGGGGCGGATCCGACCGAAGCACTGGAGACGAATCGATGAAGCAGTTCTGGGTCGATATCAGGCCGTGGAGGAAAGATCTCGCAACGACCGCGATCGAGAGCGGTGCCGATACCCTGGTCGTCGAGGACGCGCAATGCGTGCGGGAACTCGGGCGGGTGACGACGGTCGCAGAGAAGGGCGACCTGATACCGGGAAAGGACGTCTTTGAGGTCGAGATCGTCGATAAAGCGGCCGAAGAGGAGGCGCTCAGACTCTCAAGGCAGGGATACGTCGTCGTCCGGACACGGGACTGGACGGTTATCCCGCTTGAGAACCTCGTCGCGCAGTCCGACCGGATCATCGCCGCGGTCGGAAGCGCCGACGAGGCGAAGGTCGCCCTGACCGTCCTCGAGCGCGGGACGGCAGGCGTTCTTCTTGCAACCGACGACCCGGCAGAGATCAGGAGGACGGCGGGCGTGATCGCCGGCGCCGGCGAAGAGATCCCTCTCGTTCCGTTCGAGGTGACCCGGATCGTCCCCGTCGGGATGGGGGACCGGGTCTGCGTCGACACCTGCTCCCTCCTCGCCGACGGGGAGGGAATGCTCGTCGGCAACACCTCCTCGGCGTTCCTGCTGGTCCACCCCGAGACCCTGGAGAATCCCTACGTGGCGCCGCGCCCGTTCCGCGTGAATGCCGGAGCGGTGCATGCCTACGCCCTCCTCCCGGACGGGAAGACCGCGTATCTTGCCGATCTTGCGGTCGGCGATAAGGTGCTCATCGCCGAGCACACCGGCGCAACCCATGACGCGGTCGTCGGCAGGATAAAGATCGAGCGCCGTCCGCTCCTCCTTGTCGAGGCGAGGGCCGGCGAGAGTACGGCAAGCCTGGTCCTCCAGAACGCCGAGACGATCCGGCTCGTCAGACCCGACGGTTCGGCCGTATCGGTCGCCGCCCTCGAAGTGGGCGATCGGGTGCTCGGGAGCGTCGCAAAAGGCGGGCGGCACTTCGGGGTCGCCGTCAATGAGACGATACGGGAGAAATGACCCAAATGCTTGCAGGCATCATCGGCGGCACGGGCCAGATGGGACGGTTCTTCGCCGGGGTCTTTGAGGCCGCCGGATGGGAGGTGATCGTCTCCGGGAGAAAGACCCCCCGGACCAACCGCGATCTCGCAGAGACCGCAGACCTTGTGATGGTCTCGGTCCCGATTCGCGCCACCGTCGGGGTGATCCGCGAGGTTGCTCCGCTCCTCTCGGAAGAGCAGGTCTTCTGCGACCTCACCTCCCTCAAGGTCGAACCGGTCCGGGCGATGCTTGCCTCGCGTGCGGAGGTGATCGGGCTCCACCCGATGTTCGGACCGGGCGCCGCATCGCTTCGGGGGCAGACGATCGTCGTTACACCGGCCCGTTGCAGCCCAGAGACTCTTGAAAGGCTCCTCTCTATCTTTCGCGACCAGGGAGCGGCGATCACCATCTCGACACCGGAGGAGCACGACCGGATGATGGCGGTGATCCAGGGGTTGACCCACTTTGGAACGCTCGCAAAAGCCGAGGCGATCCGCCGGATCGGCACCGATGTCGCAGAGACCCTTACCTACACGAGCCCTATCTACCGGATAGAGATGGGGCTTGTCGGGCGGATCCTTGCCCAGGACGCCGGGCTCTACGGTGACATCCTGCAGATGAACCCGGAGGTCCCGAAGGTGCTTGGCGAGTTCGAAGAGGCTGTCCGGAGACTCCGCGAGATCGTCGAGTCCAGAGATGCCGAACGGTTCCAGACGTTCTTTACCGCGAACGCCGGGCATTACGCCTCCTACCTCAGCGCCGCGACGGAGGAGACGGACGACCTCATCAATCACGTGGTGAGCCGATGACCCTCGCAACACTTGGGCCGGCCGGGACGTTCAGCCACGAGCTTGCTGCCCGCCTCTATACCGATGAGATCGAGCTTCTGCCGACCATCCGCTCCATCATCAAACACGTGGCGACCGGCGCGGCGAAAGGGCTCGTTCCGATCGAGAACTCGGAGGCCGGGGGCGTGGGAGAGACGCTCCAGGGGCTGATGGAGTTCGACGTTTCGATAACCGGAGAAGCATATATTCCGATCAGGCATCACCTTGCGGCAAGAACCGACCCCTCGCGCCTCTCGGTCATCTACGCTCACCCGCAGACGCACGAGCAGTGCTCCATTCTTCTCGATAAACTCGGGATCGAGGTCGTCCACACGAGCAGCAACGCTGCAAGCGCCGTTGCCATGCAGAGAGACGAGCGTGCCGGTGCGGTCGTCTCGGAGATGGCTGCAGCGATCTACAACCTCCCGATAATCCTCCGGGATCTCCAGAACAATAGATCGAACATTACCCGTTTCGTGGAGATATCCGCCGCCCCTCTCGACAGCGCGGGAGCCACAAAGTGCAGTCTCCTTGTGGACCCGGAGACCGACCGGGTCGGGCTCCTCGCCGATCTGCTCGGCGTCTTCGCCCGGCGCGGGATCAACCTGACCCGGATCGAGTCGCGGCCGTCCCGGAGAGGGATCGGGAGTTACATATTCTTCATCGACCTTGCGATCTCCGAAGGCTTGCAGGAGGCAAAAGAGGAGTTAAAAGGCATGGCGAGTGTCAGGGAACTTGGGTGCTACGCCCGCATGGAGGTGCCGGGATTATGATCGTCAGGGTATCACGGACAGAACCGGTCGATGCGACGTTCGAAGCGCCCCCATCGAAGAGCTACACCCACCGGGCGCTGATTGCAGGAGCGCTCGCCTCGGGAAGAACGCGGATAGTAAACCCGCTTCGGGCGGGCGATACGGAATTGACCGCCTGGGGGCTTGAGAGCCTCGGGGTGGCGCTCGAGTGGCTGCCCGGCGAGATCATCGTTGCCGGATGTGACGGCACGTTCCCGGCGACCGGAGAGGTGACGATCGACTGCGGGAACTCCGGGACGACGTTGCGGCTCCTCACCTCGGCGGCGCTCCTCTCGCCGCATCCGGTGGTGCTGACGGGGAGTGCGAGAATGCTCAAGCGCCCGATCGGTCCTCTTGCAGGAGCACTCGGGAGCCTCGGGGGTGAGATTGCATTTCTTGGTGAACCGGGGTTCCCGCCCATCCGCATCACAGGCAGGCTTCGCGGTGGGAAGACGCAGATCGACGGGAGCATCAGCAGCCAGTTCATCTCGTCCATCCTGATGGCGGCTCCCTACGCGGAGGAGGACGTGGAACTTGCTCTCCCTGCAACCCCGGCCTCCCGGTCCTACCTTGATGTGACCGCAGACGTGATGCTTGGGTTCGGCGCCCGGCTCGAGCGGCGGGAATACGACAGGTTCCGGGTAGAGAGCGGTGCAACCTACCGGGGGAGGGACTACCGGATCGAGGGCGATTACTCCTCGGCATCGTACCTCTTTGCGATCGCGGCCGTCTGCGGCGGAAAGGTCACCGTCACTGGCCTGAATCCCGCCTCCGTCCAGGGGGACCGCCGGTTCCTCGACGCGCTCGAGGCGATGGGGTGTCGGGTGACTTTTGGGAGAGACGCGGTGACGGTGGAGCGGACGGACGATCTGGGGGGTATCGAGATCGATATGTCCTCCTCCCCCGATACCGTCCAGACGCTCGCTGCGGTGGCGGCAGTAGCCGGTTCGCCGACGACGATCACGGGGATTGGGCACCTGCAGTACAAAGAAAGCGACCGCGTCGCTGTTACGGCGGATACCCTCCGGCGGATGGGAGCCGGGGTCGAGGTCACCGGGGACTCCCTCACGATAACCCCCGGCCCCCTCCACGGTGTTTTCGTCGATCCGCATGACGATCACCGGACGGCGATGGCGTTTGCCGTGCTCGGTCTTGCGGTCGGCGGGATGGCGATCCGTGACCCCGAGTGCGTCGAGAAGTCCTTCCCCGGGTTCTGGGAGGCACTTTACGGGGAGGGACTGCTGTGAAGGTCGTGCTTATCGGCTTTCGGGGGACCGGGAAGACCACTGTCGGTCGGATCCTCGCAAATCGTCTCGGGCTGCCGTTCTACGACACCGATGCGCTGATCGAACAGCGGGCGGGGATGCCGATCCCGGAGATCTTTCGCCGGGCCGGCGAGGCGCATTTCCGGGCTCTCGAGCGGGAGGTCATCGCGTCGCTCCGGACCGCAGAGGGCGTGATCGCTACCGGAGGGGGGGCGGTCTGCGACCCGGCAAACGTCGCAGACCTCCGGTGGCACGGCAGGGTCTTCCTCCTCACCGCGGCTCCTGAGATCTGCCATGAGCGGATCGCCGGAAGCGACCGCCCGGGGCTGACCGATCTCTCTCCCGCAGAGGAGATACGGACGCTCCTTGCCCGGCGGAAGGATGCCTACCTTGGTGCGGCAGATACCTGCATCGATACCGGGAGACGCACCCCTGCGGAGGTCGCGGATATCATCTGCAGGGAGATCAGAGGGGAGACCGGTATCTCCCCCGATGACGCACGTGAGCGCGCCGCTCTCCTTGAGCGGTTCGGCCTCTCCACTCTCGGTGAGATGCTCGACCGGGACCCGGGACTTTCTGTGTGCGGCATCGGCGGGAACCCCTGTGCCCACAGCAAAAGTCCGCTCCTCTACAATCGGCTCTTTGAGCGCTTCGGGATGAACTACCACTATACCCGCTTCGAGTGGCCGGATGTGGGAACGATCGTCCGCCTTGCACACCTCCTCCCCTTAAAAGGCCTCTCGGTCACGATCCCGTTCAAGTCTGACGTGATGCGCTATCTCGACGAGGTCAGCGAGCACGCAGCGGCGATCGGGGCGGTGAACACGGTTGTCCGGTGCGGCGGGAGGCTCTACGGCCATAACACCGACTGGCTCGGCGTCCGGGCCCCGCTTGTACACCGGCGTGGCGGCCGGGCTGTGGTGCTTGGGGCCGGGGGTGCGGCGGCTGCGGCGGTCTATGCGCTCAAAACGCTCGATATGGACGTCACGGTGCTTGCCCGAAGGGCGGCCGCGGCACAGAGGCTTGCAGGCCGGTTTGGATGCCGGTGGGGCGGCCTCGATGAGTTCAAGGGGAGCGATGCCGATGTGGTTGTACACGCAACCCCTGTCGGGATGGAGCCCGACACCCGGAGCCTGCTTGCCGCTTGCGATCTTAGGGCCGGGATGACCATCTTTGACCTCGTCTACACGCCGCCGGAGACAGCCCTCATCCGGGCGGCAAGAGAGGCCGGGTGCGAGACGATACCCGGCACGGAGATGTTTGTCCACCAGGCGGTGGAGCAGTTCCGGTTGATCACCGGGATCGCGGTCGCGCCGGAGGTGGTTCGGGAGATGCTTGCATGAATACGTTCGGGAGAAACTTCAGGTGCACGACGTTCGGTGAGAGCCACGGATTGGCCGTGGGCGTGGTCATCGACGGCTGCCCGCCCGGAGTCCCCCTCGCGGAGGCGGATATCCAACCTTACCTCGACCGAAGACGGCCGGGCAAGAGCCCGCTCGAGTCCGCGAGGATGGAGCCCGATCGGGTGGAGATCCTCTCAGGGGTCTTTGAGGGAAGGACGACCGGCGCCCCGATCGCGCTTCTCGTCAGGAACCAGGACGTCCGATCGGAGGACTATGACACGCTCCGGGATCTCTTCCGCCCGGGGCACGCGGATTACACCTGGCAGGCGAAGTACGGGCTCCGCGACCACCGCGGCGGCGGTCGGAGTTCGGGCCGCGAGACCCTTGCCCGGGTCGCCGCCGGAGCGGTGGCTCTCCGCTGCCTTGCACCCTACGGCATCTCGATACGCGGAAGGGTTATCGAGATTCATGGGGCGACGGAACCGGAAGCAATGGAAGCGGAGATCCGCGCGGCACTAAAAGCAGGCGACTCCGTCGGGGGGATCGTCGAGGTGATTGCCTCGGGGTGCCCGGCGGGTCTCGGCGACCCGGTCTTTGGCAAACTCGACGCCGCCATCGCCGGGGCGATGATGGGAATCGGCGCCGTGAAGGGTGTCGAGATCGGAGAGGGATTCGGCGCCGCCCGGCTCCTCGGGAGCGAGATGAACGATCCGATCGATGCGGATGGATTTTTAAGCAACCACGCGGGCGGTATCCTCGGCGGGATCAGCACGGGGGAGGATATTGTCGTGCGGCTTGCCGTCAAACCGACGCCATCGATACGTAAGATTCAGCGGACCGTCGATACCACCGGGAGGGAGCGGGAGATCTCGGTCGGAGGAAGGCACGACCCCTGTATCGCCCCGAGGATCGTGCCGGTCGCGGAATGCATGATGGCGCTCGTTATTATCGATGCGATGCTTGAGCAGGCGAAGTACCGGGGATGGGAAGTGAGGTGAGGGGGAGTATCCCCTTTACAACCCATCACGACGAACCACTTCAAGCATCTCTCCTGTCCAAACGAGTGCCAAGACCCCTCTCCTCCATCACTTCAGCAGATCCGCAATCTGCTGCATCTCCCGTATGTGGTACTGCCCTTCGGCCGTCGGGGTCCCGGCGTGGCAGAACGTGAACTCCGACCCAAAGAGAGGGAGGATTGCACGGGCATAGCGGAACTCAGAGCCCATGATGCTTGTGCAGATAGGTTTCTGGGCACGATGCGTGAACGTGATGAGGTCAAAGAGGTCGTCAAGGGTTCGGGGTTTCACGACAATCTTCGGTATATCGCCGTAGGACCGAAGCATCTCCTCGATCTTCCCGAGCTCCGGGAGAGAGGGCATCTCGCTCGTGTGAAGAGATGCGAGAATTTGGACACCCTGGCTCTTGATAAGCGGCGCATGGTCGCGGTAACGGGCTTCTACATCCACGAAGTCGACGTATCGTGCGATCGGCCCGACGATCCTGACCCAGAGGTCGGCATCGCCGACGAACCTCCCCCCTTCCTCTCTGCTCCTGAGTGTGGCTATTAAAGGAATGTCGGTCTTCTCGCGGATAGACTGGACCTGCTCCAGCAGGTCACCTCCCATCCGGTCGAGCCTGATCTCGATGAATGTAGGGCTGTACTCCACTACTTCGTCGATAACACCGGCATCCTCCACAGAGACGACGATCTTCATGTTAATCCGAGGTATAACCCCTTATCATTTAAAAGTCTGTCCGCCTCCCCGACCACGCCCCCACTGTGTTGCAGCGCTCCAGCATGGAGATGATGGTCTCATCAAAGACCCCGGGTAGCCGTTCGCGGAGCTTGCGTACCCCGGCCTCAGTGACGCCGCCGCCGGTCGCGACCTCCTCGATCATCTCTCCGGGTCTCCTGCCGGTCTCCCGAAGGTAAGCAGCCGTGGCGGCAACCATCTCCATGGTGAGTCCGATCGCCCGGTCCTTCGGGAGTCCGCTTGCACGGGCCGTCGCCCCGGCAAGTTCGTCGATGATAACGGCAAGCAGTCCCGGCCCACAGCTCGAAAGAAGCATGGCTGCCGGGAGTTCCTCCTCACTGACGAGCACTACGTTCCCAAGCGATGAGAAGAGCCCCTCAACCCTGAGAGCGCTGTTTATATCCACCTGCCGCCCGTGGCAGACCAGCGTCGTCCCTTGCCCAACCGTGGAGGTGATCGTGGGTATCGCCCTGGTGAGCGATCCGGGAAAGACGCTCTCAAGATCTTTGAGGGAGATGCCTGCGGCGAGTGAGACGATATGCTCGTCCCCATCCATCACCGGGAGAATCTCATTAAGGACGGTCGCCATCTCCTGCGGCCTGACTGCGATGATGATTGTGCGGCACTGCCGTGCGAGTTCCGCGTTCGTTCTGGCGATACCGACTCCCGGCCATGCGGCGGCGCATGCGTTTCGGCTCTCCAGGCTCTTTGTCGCAACCACGAGCTCATCGGTCGAAAGGATCCCGGATGTGAGAAATCCGTTCACCAGCATGCTCCCCATGTGCCCATAGCCGATTAGTCCTACGCGATCCATATCCTGACCCTCTCTCCACATCGCTCTCCCGCCCCAAAAGGATACCTGCGGGGTGGATTATATAGACCCACGGAGCGAACGGTACTCAAGAGATGCCGCAGAAACACCCTCAAAGATCCTGGTTGCCGGAACTGCTTGCACCGGCAGGGTCGCCGGAGGCCCTGACTGCAGCAGTCGCCGCCGGCGCCGATGCTGTCTACCTTGCCGGAAAGCGCTTTGGGGCCCGGCATTACGCGGCGAACTTCTCCGACGAGGAACTCCGTTCCGCTATCGATTATGCACACCTCCATGGAGTCAGGGTCTACGTCACGGTAAACATCCTCGTGAGGGATGCCGAACTCCCCGATGTGGCCCGCTATCTCCTCTGGCTCTACGAGATCGGTGCAGACGCTGTCCTGGTACAGGATATCGGGGTGGCGTCGCTTGCCCGGGAGGTCGTCCCGGACCTCCCCCTCCATGCATCCACCCAGATGACAGTCCACAACCGCGAAGGCGTCGCCCGGGCAGCAAGGGAAGGGTTCTCCCGCGTGGTGCTCGCGAGAGAACTCACCCTCGCGGAGATCGAGGAGATCGCGAGAGTTGCGGATGCACGGGGGGTCGGTCTCGAGGTCTTTGCCCACGGGGCGCTCTGCTACTGCTACTCGGGCCAGTGCCTCCTCTCCTCGGTCATCGGGGGTCGGAGCGGAAACCGGGGGATGTGCGCCCAGCCGTGCCGGAAGCCCTACCGGCTTGTGACCTCCGAGATGGACGATCTCGGGCGGCCAAAAGATCTCCGGAGAGTACCCGCAAAGGATCACTACCTCCTCTCGACGCGCGATCTGGCGATCTACCCTTACCTCGACCGGATCGTGCGTGCACCGGTGGCGTCGCTCAAGATCGAGGGGAGGATGCGCTCGGCGGAGTATGTCGCAACGGTGGTGAGCATCTACCGGCGTGCCCTCGACGCGATAGCGAGCGGTGTGGCTTGGTCGCCCTCGCCGGACGATATCCGGGACCTTGCTCTCGCGTTCAACCGGGAGTTCACAGAGGGCTACATCCTCGGCGCATCCGAGATTATGGCCCGCGACCGTCCCGGGAACCGGGGCATTCTGCTCGGCACGGTCACCGGCTACGACCCCCGGCGGCGGGAAGCGGCCGTGCGCCTCGCCGGCGATCTCATGCCTCGTTCCGGCGACGGGTTGGCGTTCTGCACGAACGACCCCGACCGCGACATGGGAACGGTTCTTCGCGGCACCCCCGCCGTTCGAGACGGCACTGTGCGCCTCAACGTTCCCAAACCCGTCGGGCAGGGCACCCGTGTCTTCATAACGAAGAGTGCGGATCTTGAGGAGCGGGCGAAGCGGATCATGGAGAGGCCTCTACGGCAGTTACCGTTGGATCTTACGGTATCCTTTGATGACGGGACGCTCTGTCTGGAGGCAATGGTCTTTGTGCACGGCAGTGAACCGTTCCGGGTGCGTTACCGGTCGGACCTCCGGATGGAGCCGGCTCGGAGCCGGCCGCTCACCCGGGAGACGATCGCCGAGCAACTTTCAAAGACCGGGGGAACCCCGTTTGTGGTCCGGAGGATGGAGGTCGACTACCCGGGTGGACTCTTTGCGCCGCTTGGGGAGTTGAACCGGGTCCGACGCTCATTCTTAGTTCGTGTCGAGGAGGCCGTCCTTGCCGCACATCGGCCCGGCCCGGAGGCGGTGAGCGCCGCACGGGAACGGATAGAAGCGGCTGTTGCTCGGTTGGAGAGACCTCGAGATCCCTATCCTGCACACCGGATCCCGTCCGTCTCGGTCTACACCGACACCCTCGAGGGTGCAGCCGCCGCCGTCCGGGGCGGGGCGACGACCGTCTACCTTGAACCCTCCGACCTTCCCCACCTCAACGAGGCTGCCGCCATCTGCCGGGATGGGGGTGCGGACCTTGTCTGGAAATGGCCGGCAATCACCCGGCGCAGGTTCCTTGATGCAGCGTCCAGCCTCCTCCCGTCGCTCTATGAGGCAGGCATCCATGGCGTCATGGTGAGCGGGATGGGCGCTCTCGATGCGGTGCAGCGGGCCGAGCCCCGCATGCGGCTCTATGGTGCCGCCGGGTTAAACATCTGGAACCACCTCACCGCCCAGAGACTCACATCGTACTTTCAGCGGTGTACGGCGTCCCCTGAGCTCTCGGCCGCCGATCTGGCCCGGCTTGCGGGACGAATCGGGGATGCTCCAGAACTTGAGGTGATTGTCCAGGGCAACCTCGAGGCTATGGTAACCGAGGACCATCTGGTGGTGGCGGTCGCCGGGAGCAGCCCGGCAACCGTTTCATGGGCATCGAGGACCAGCGAAACCGCATCTTCCCGATCCGGTCCGATAGCGAAGGGCGGACCTACATCGCAAACGCGGTCGAGACCTGCCTCATCGACCACCTGCCCCGGATCGCCGGGATGGGCATAGCTGCCGTTGCCATCGATGCACGGGGCCGTGGTCCGCGCTACGCCGAGGAGGTGGCCGGGCTTTACCGGGCGGGGCTCGACGCCGTCGGCCGGGGAGCCCCCGGCACGCTCTCCGCGCTCAAGGAGGAGGCGAGACGGCGGGCGCTCGGGGGCATCACCGGCGGGCATTTCGTCCGGGGAATCGAGGAGTAAGGGGTATCTTGGCACCGTTGCCATGAGACCCCACTACCCGGACGATCCGTTCCGGGCGGGTACCTCCGTCTCCGGCATTCTCCATTTATCCCCAGAAGAGCATCCAGATCCCGAATCCTATCAAAAAAATCCCGCTTCCCGCTCAAATTATATCCCTGTATTCTCGTATCCTGCTTGACGAGGCGTATCCCCCGAGGACCCCGACGCCGAGGAACGGCGTGAGCACCCCGGCCCCGAAGATCAATAGGAGCGACAAGTCCTGCACGGTGCCGTCGATCAGGATTCTGCTGAGCAGGATGAGAAGCATCGGTGCGGCGCACGGGACCTTGACGATCGAGAACATCATGCCCAGCACGAACAACCCGGCAAGGGTGGTCGCGTGCTTCCGTAACGATGACCGGACATAGTCGTCGGTGGAGACCGGGAGCCGTATCAACCCGAGCAGGTTCACCCCGGCGAGTATCGTGATCAGTCCCGCCGCGACGGCGAGATACGGGCCGAAACCGCCGAGCGACATCCCCGCCAGCAGGAAGCAGCATCCCATGACGATATACGCGGCGACCAGCCCCAGGCCGAATATCAACGAATTCAGGAGACTGCTTTTCAATTCTTTGCCCGACCCGGTGACGTACACCAGTATGAATCCGAGTATCGCCATCAGGCAGGGCGAAAACCCGGAGAGGAGGCCCAGAGAGTATGCAAACGGGATGTCCCAGTTTATCGGCGGCGAGTTCTCCTGCGGCTGCTCGCCGGCAAGGGACTGCTCGATCGCCGCCCTGAGGCTCTCCTCAGTTATCTCTTCCTTGGGGATTTTGACGGTGCCGTCCACAACCACGGCCGGGACTTCGAGAAATGCGTATGCGTTCCATCGCTCCCATCCTTCCACGGTCTCGACGTCGATCCATTCGATTGTGAGGGCGCCGTCGTAGGCGCCTTCCAGGTCCGCGATCAGCGGATCGATGAACCTGCAGTCCGAGCACCGGTCCATGTGGTAGTATTCGAGGGAGACTGTTGAAGCCGCGGCTGCAGGAATGCACAACGTGCACGCGATGAGCAGAACGGCAAGTGCCTGCACTGTTTTTACAACCATGAGTCCTCCGCCCTTCGCAGAGGTGTGTGTAGAGCACATCGATCACTCCACAGGCCATCCATCGATCATCGGTCCGTTCCCCTCGGAACCGATCGCCGTTCCCAGATATAGAGGATGGGAAAAGCAACGATACCAACAAGCACAATTCCCCGGAGAAGGGGGACAACGGGATACCCCAGTGCCAGATAGCGCAGAAGAACGATCATGGCTACTATGAGGTAGAAGACAACCGATCGCGCGAAGGTGATGCGGCGCTCCCCACCATCGATGAAGACGATGCGCGTCAGTAGCAGGCCGAGGAGGACGATGATGAGAAGCCAGAAGACCTGGTTGATGGAATACGCAAGGGACGCGTAGATATAGATCAGGAAGATCACGACGGCAAGGATGGCGTCGGTCACCTTCTCGACAACGACTCGCCTTTGCATCTTTCCTCCTTCCCTGTATCCGCTAACCGGAGGGAACGATGGAGGATAGGTATGGGGTTTTGATCGTCCGGCTGCCTTTCGTCCATACCACACCATAATAGAGAAATATACTGCAGTGATCGTCAATGCCAAGGGAAACAACAAGAACGCAGGTATTGGGAGGGGAGCTGTCGCGATGATGATAGCGACGATGATAATCGACACGAAAAAGACTACAACTGAGCGCCAGAGTGCCTCCTTGACGATAGGGTCGAGTTTCATATATACATCACCGACGCATCATCAGGAATCGTAAAGGTGAAATCACTATCATCTGCTGTGTAATTTATCGAATAATCTCGATATTCCAGGGTTAGCACTGGATTGCCCTTGTCCCAACTCTCCAGTTTCAACGGGATAAGACCATCGGGGTCGATCCACAGCAGATATTCTCTCGTATCTTCGTTATCCGACTCGCGAGAAGCCAGTTCTATCTTATAAGCAGAGGTTGAGTAGTGCGACTCCATTTCTTGACCTATTACCATGTATTTTTCAGAGATATTATCATTCAACAGCACATAGATCGCAGGTTCTGGTAGTTTCTCTGATGATGTCAGATTTCTAATGAACACTATATTTTTCTCAGGATCATAGATCCAGACTATATCTCCATTAGAAGTAACCTCTGAGCGTATAAATGAGCCGCTCTTTTCGATTCTTCGAAATTTGTCCGGTTTCTTTAAAAGTACATCATACTCGATAGTCTCCGTTTCATTTCCTATATATAAAGTAAGCTTCTCGATGTATGCCAGGCTCTCTACATTTGCCTGCTTTTCTGCGGCTTTTTGCAGAAGCGTATCCACATCTACGTCTGTTTCCAAACAACCGGAACAAACGAGTCCGAGTAATACGATAACCACTACAAATTGATAGCGCTGTTGTGTTGTCATAGCACACTCCACAAAAAGAGGTGTTTACCTGATTTACAGGCTGTCGTACATACATGCGGCTATTTCCACTCCTAAGCAAGCTACGGCAGGGGCGCAGGTATATGGAGTCATAAGAGCAACACATGGTTGTAACAACACTATACAAATTTCACAGACCGACACTCCAGGACAGGGGATTCCAGCAAGCGCACAGGCACAATTCAGGGTGATACAGTAAACAACTCTTTGCCAGTAATCCGGGTCCTCATCTGTTACAAAGAGATGTTCCGACGTTTTCTGGATGAATGAGCCCTCGTCGATAATGGTTTCCGTGACCATATTTCCATTGGCGTCAATTATGCTGAACTCGAGTGTGTACAGAGACTTTTCCTGGAAAATACACGTGTACTTGAGTACCCGGGCATTGTCATCGTCCCAGACCGCAACGATGTTTGATGTCTGGACCAAACCGTCTTTTTCAATAACAGATTCGATGGGCAGTACTACAGCCGTTGCATGCTTGATTGATCCGTCTTCAAGTTCCTTCTCGAAGGAGAATGCTTTCGCGTTGTCGACGATCATACTCAGATCTTCGGAACGTGGGATCTCTGAGAGTTTTTGCACCTCATTCAGGTTCAAAGCAGAAGCAACAACTTCGTACTTCTCCAGACCCGACAGATTGGTTTTTTGCAGGTCCAGTTCGGCATCGCCGCAAGGTGTTCCCGGTTCGCACGCCATCGCCGGCACCATCGCGACACTCACCAGCAGCACGGCGAAGAGCGTGGAGAGCGCCCGCATTCCAATGTTTCCGTTCATTTACTTTTCCTCCTATAACATCCCCGGAGGCAAAAGAGGCGCATCTTTAAGTACATTGAATGCAGACTACTCTTCTGCCTTCT
>NZ_LFRO01000060.1:31592-32265 GCF_001512385.1 Methanoculleus sp. DTU007
GGACATAGATGTCAATCTATTTATCTTTTCTGTCCAATCTCTCTACACGTCCGTCGGTTGTTCGCAAAACCGGGGTTTTCGATCCCATCCCGGGGGTCGGGGGCGCGGGAGAATGGCCGGTCTTGCGGCGGGATCGGATATCGTACCAACTCGCTCCCTCCGGTGCGCGCCGCGATTTCCGGGTGCGGAGGACAGAAAAAACCGTTATAATCTACGCCCCGCAAGAACGGCCGCGTCGGGCACAGGGGACCGCCGCGCGCCCTGCCGCAGGCGTCGGAGCAGGGAGGTTTCAGGCCGCCCGGCGCCATCGACCACCGCTTTCTCCGGTAGAACTTTACACCTGAAACTTCACGTGTAGCATTGCCTCATGCGACGTGCGGCATTCCACAGGAACGGAACATGAGAAGACCGAATATCTTCAGATGACCGGGGGGAGGACAACCTCAAAAGCATTCTTCAAGCCCTGAGCCAAAGGCAAAAAACGGCACCAAAAATACCACAGCAAAGAAGAAGAGATGGCATGCAATATATCACAGCAATATTAATAACCGCAGTGATAAACAAACACACCACTCAAGGCGGGCAGCAGCGATGCGTGGTAAGTACCCGCCTATTGGGGAGTAATGGATATGGTTTCTCCGTTCATTCTGGTCAATCTCAAGACCTATCAGGA
>NZ_LFRO01000074.1:0-50979 GCF_001512385.1 Methanoculleus sp. DTU007
TTGGCAATGGCGATAGGCCCGGAAAGGGGGGTCGCACCCTTCACGGGTGCGTGGATTGAAATCGGCCGGACCGGCAAAAAAGAGGGATTATTTCAGGTCGCACCCTTCACGGGTGCGTGGATTGAAATTCTGGGATATATAGTTTATGATATTTCACTAGAAGTCGCACCCTTCACGGGTGCGTGGATTGAAATCTTATACGCCTTTACATAGGGTTGCAAATCCTCCGGGTCGCACCCTTCACGGGTGCGTGAGTTGAAATCGCCGGACCACGGGCAGGTCCGGGCCGAGGGTGTGTGGATTGAGGTATCCCCCTCCGTTCATCCTGCCCAACTCAAAGATTGTCGCACCCTTCACAAGCGCACGGATATGATCCATGCTTCTGGCGGGACGTCCCTCACTCCGCCCTCGTCTCCTCCCACCCGATACAGACCCTGATCGGGACCCTCTCCGCAAGCGAGGCCGCGACCGGCGAGCGCCGGTAGGCCCGGTTCACGAGGTCCTCGATCTTCTCCCGCGGTGCGTCGGCATCCACCCGGACGGTCAGGCGGACCTCGTCAAGGCCCGGCCGGGTGTTGCCGATCTCAAAAAAGCCCGCGAGGTCGAGGTCGCCCGCAACATCGATCTCGATCAGGTCGACCTCGATCCCCTCCTCCGCGGCGCTGTAGGCGATAGAAGCCGCGATGCAGGCCGAAAGCCCCGTCAGCACCAGTTCCGTCGGGCTTGGGCCCCGGTTGCTCCCGCCGAGCATCGCCGGCTCGTCGGCCGGGACGGCGAAGTCCCGGACGATCGTCGTCGTGTGCGCACCCCCGTTCCAGGTTGTGAGGGCGGAGAGGGTCCTCTCGCCCGCTGCAGGATCCCTTGTTATCCGCTCCACGAGGGCGTTTGCCCGCTCCATATCGAGCCCGTTTTTCATCATACGCAAGACTCCGCATCAGACGATCGGCTCGGGCGGCCTCTCTTTTGAGCCCATGAGCCGCAGCATCTCCTCGATATCGGTCGTCGGGATGTCGCAGGCGTAGTTCGTGCAGACGTATGCCGTCGCCTTCTCCCCGACCATCACGATGTCCCGGGTGTACCCGGCAATCCTGGTGATCTCCGGGTTCTCCTCCTCGGCGGGGCGGAAGATTATGAGGGCGTCGGGGTTGTAGTGCGATCGGATGGCCCGGAGCATCGCGGTCGTATCCTCTGCGCCCGTAACCCCGGTGACGATCACCTCATGGTTCGGCCCCAGCATGAACTCCAGGCCCGTGAGGAACTGGGCGTGAGCGGCCGGAGCCTTGAGAACGGCATCTGAAAAGACAACCCTCATCCGGTCGGCCATCCTCTCGAACTCGAGGTCTGCCGTTATCCGCCCGAGGGCAAAGAGGCTCAGCATCGCCACGCCATTCCCGGAGGGGATCGCCCCGTTGGAGACCGGTTTCTGCCGGACGGGAATATCGAGGTCGTCCGGGGTGAAGTAGAACCCGCCGTTCTCACAGTCCCAGTAATGGGCGACCATATCCCGGGCGAGTTCTGTGGCGGTCACAAGGTAGCCGGGGGAGAAGGTGGCCTCGTAGAGTTCGATGAGCGCCCAGACCATGAACGCATAGTCGTCGAGGGTCGCAGCGAGCCCCGCCTCCCCGTCCCGGTAGCGGTGGAGGAGCCGCCCGTCCTGCCTGCGGAGGTTTTCGAGGATGAACGCGGTCGCCTTCTCTGCCGCCTCAAGGTAACCTGGGTCGTCGAAGGTCCGGGCGGCTTTTGCGAGCGCGGCGATCATCAGGGCGTTCCAGTCGGTCAGGATCTTATCGTCCCTTGCCGGGCGGACCCGCCTCTCCCGGGCCGCAAAGAGCCTCTGCCGGGCGCCCTCCACGAACCACGCGAGGTCCTCTTCGGTCGTCGAGAACTCGTGGGCCCAGGAGACCAGCGGGCGGCGGAGACGGAGTATGTTCCTGCCGGTCCTCTTTCCGCCGGGCTGCTCGATGTAGTTTCCCGGCTCCACGACCCCAAAGATCCGGGAGAACCGCTCCCCGTCCTCCTCCCCGAGAACCGAGAGGATCTCCTCCTTCGTCCAGAGGTAGAACTTCCCTTCCTTGCCCTCGCTGTCGGCGTCCTCGGCCGAGTAGAATCCGCCGGCGGGATCGGTCATATCCCGCAGGACGTAGGCGATCGTCTCGCGGGCGGTTCGGGCAAACTCCTCCCTCCCGGTCGCGAGGTATGCCTCGGTATACGCCATGGCAAGGAGCGCCTGGTCGTAGAGCATCTTCTCAAAGTGCGGGACGAACCACTCCGCATCCGTCGAGTAGCGGTGGAACCCGTAGCCGATCTGGTCGAAGATCCCGCCCTGCCGCATCGCATGCAGGGTCTTTTCGACCATCTGGTATGCCGGCGCCTTCCCGGTCCGGTAACCGTGGCGGAGCAGGAAGATGAGGTTGTGCGGGGTCGGGAACTTGGGTGCGTCGCCAAACCCGCCGTTCTCCCCGTCAAAGACCCGGTAGAATGTCTGGTAGGCCTCGTCGAGGGTCGATTCGGAGAGCTCGCTTGAGCCTGGAGGGTTGCGGGCAGCGTTTCGCAGCGCCTCGATCACCTGGTCGCCGGCGCTCTCGAGGTCCTGGCGCTGGCTCTGCCAGATCTTGCTGATCCGGGGGATGAGGTCCAGGAGCCCGGTCATCCCGTACCGGCTCTCTTTCGGGATGTAACTTGCGGCAAAGAAGGGCTTTTTGTCAGGTGTCATAATGATCGTGAGCGGCCAGCCCCCGGCCCCGGTCAGCACGTGAGCGGCCGTCATGTAGATCTGGTCGATATCCGGCCGCTCTTCGCGATCCACCTTGATGCAGACGAAGACGTCGTTTAGGAGTTTTGCGACCTGCGGGTCTGCAAACGACTCCTTCTCCATGACGTGGCACCAGTGGCAGGTCGAGTAGCCGATCGAGAGAAGGATCGGTTTGCCTTCCTCTTTCGCCCGCCGGAATGCTTCTTCTCCCCAGGGATACCAGTCGACGGGGTTATGAGCGTGCTGGAGCAGGTACGGACTCTTCTCGTGGATAAGCCGGTTCGGCGGTGGTATCTCTCGCACCGGTGCTTTCGGGTCATCTCCGCGTGCCGGGTTCATATGTCTCTCGTGCGGATGCAGGCTAATAAAGGTGACTCATCCCGGCGGAAGGGGAGCTTTTCGGAGCGGGCCCGTTCGCCCATCCACCGCCGGGATCAAGAGCGCCTGACGGCGGCCCGGGTGAAAAAGGGCGGGTATCCGGGCCGCGGTCCTCCTCACTCTGCGATTGGGATCTCTTTCGTCTCCTCCGCGGTCGGCCGGACGTAGGGGACGTCTACAGTCAAAAGACCATTTTTAAATGTTGCTTTCGCCCGATTGGGATCGACGGGGCAGCCGATCGCGTAGGTCCCGACGTAGCGGACGTCGCCGCGGGGTGCGTCGATGGAGAAACTCGTCTCCTGCATCTTGAAGGTGATATCCTTCTTGTCGACGCCGGGGAGTTCGATCTCGATGTGAAGGTTCTCTTCGTTCTCATCCGAGTAGGCACAGACATAGGGTGCGACTCTCAATGCAGCCATCTCAATAACCTCCTAGACGGCAACAGGAGTGCGGGTGTGCTATATAACGTTTACCTCCAGTTCGGCACCACGCAGGTGCGGCTGATTGCGGGCAACCGGGTCATGCAGAGCGAAGGCCCCACTTCCACGGAGGTTTTATCGTGAGGGCGCTAAGGTCTCATGCATGACCGAGCGGTTCATCTTCACCCGGAATCGCACCTTGCGGTGCTCACACTCAGGTTCTACCCAACCTTCGTGCACCGGACCCGCTGCTACCACTGCGGCAAAGAGGCCGACCAGATCGTAAAGGCGGTATCAGCGCAGGCGCAGGTGATCTGCTCTGCCTGTGCCGCGACCCGGATCTTCGTCCCGCGGTTTGAGAACAGCAGGGGGCCCGGAGTCTGCACACCGATCGGGTGCTACGACGTATGGACGATCGAGGCCGACGGCCGATGCAAAAAATGTGGGGTCGAGGGGTCGCACGGCCTTGTCATCGGGTGCAACCACTTCACGACCCGGTGCCGCAACTGCGATATGCACTTTTACCGGTTCAATCTCGAGTATACGGCGACCTCTCCCATCGAGGACGTCAACGCTCCTCGCGGACCATCTTGATGGCCCCTTTCGGGCACTCGTTTGAGCAGATGCCGCACCCCTTGCAGTAATCGAGGTCGATCTCGAGTTCTTCGTCGATGACCCCGTCGGGGCAGTACTGGGCGCAGAGCCCGCAGGCGTTGCACGTCTCCTTATCGACCACGGGCCGGAACGTCCGCCAGGACCCGGTCTTTCCCGATGAGGCCTCTTTGGGCCTGCTGAGCGCAAGTCTCTCTCTCATGCCTTCAACTCCTCGTATGCCGCCTCAGCAGCCTTCACGTTCCGCTCGTCGGAAAACATCTCCCGGATCGCCGTCCGTGCCGACGGTAGGGTGACGATGCCCATCTTTGCAAGCGCCCCGAGGACCGGGGTATTCAGGATGGGGCTTCCGGCAACCACCAGGTTCTCGGCAAGCGCGATCCCGGTCAGGTCGACGTGGTGGCAGGTCCCGTTGCACCCGGCAATCGGGTGAGGGCTGTTTAAGAGGACTTCCCCGTTGGGCTTTAGGCCCTGGAGGACGTCCACCACGTCCATGATGCTCGTATCAAGCACGATCACGAGATCGGGCTCGTGGATCTGGCTGTAGATCTTGATCGGCTCATCGTCGATCCGGACGAACGAGACGACCGGCGCCCCGCGCCTCTCCGCCCCGTAGAACGGGCAGGCCGTTGCATGCTTGCCGTCCCTGAATGCCGCTAGAGCTATGAGCTTTGCGGCGGTGACGCCGCCCTGCCCGCCCCGGGAGTGAATCCGTATCTCATACATGCTCGCTCACCCCAAACCACATCTCCTCGCCGGGACGCCGGTTGCGGACGAAGTCGGCGATATCGTTGTAGGTGACCTCCTGGCCGCCGAGCCCGGCGATGACGTTGTAGGGTTCGACGCCGGTCTTTGACTTGATGGAGTGCGCCACAACACCTCCAAACCCGAAGGAGTAGTCGCGGTCGATCACGACGACCTCCCGGCCGGCGAGATCGAGGTCCGGGAAGGGCCTGAACCAGCGCAAGCGCATCGACCCGGCCTTTATTCCCTCGTCGCGGAGGCGGTCGACCGCGACTTCAGCCTCTTTGCCGAGCGTTCCCATCGCGACGACGACGACATCGGCGTCCTCGCACCGGTAGTCCTCGGTGGGGCCGTAGGACCGGCCGAACCGCTCTGCAAACTCGCGCTCGACCTCCTCGATTACGCCCCGTGCGTCGCGCATCGAGCGCTCGATATCCCAGCGGAACTTGTAGTATTCGTCCGGTCCGGTCATCGGGCCGTAGACGCAGGGGTTCTCCGGGTCGATGGCGTGCGGGAGGTGGTAGGGTGGGATGAAGTCGCCGGGGTCGACGGTCTCAAGCGACTGGGTGATGTGGCTGAGCGAAAACCCGTCGAGGTTGACCATCACCGGAAGGAGGACCCGCTCGTCCTCGGCGATCCTAAACGCCATCAGGGTGGCGTCGTAGGCCTCCTGGACCGTGCCCACAAAGACCTGCAGCCAGCCCGTGTCGCGCTGGGAGAAGGCGTCGGTGTGCTCCGCCCAGGTGTTCCACCCGGGTCCGAGAGCGCGGTTGACGTTCGCCATCACGATCGGGAGGCGCGCGCCCGCCGCCCAGTGGATCATCTCGTGCATGTAGAGGAGGCCGTGGGAACTCGTCGCCGTGAAGGTCCGGACCCCGCCTGCGCTCGCTCCGATGCAGGCGGCCATCGCCGAGTGCTCGCTCTCCACCGGGATGTACCGGCTCTCAAGCTCGCCGGAAGTCACGTACTCGGCGATCTGCTCCACGATCTCGGTCTGGGGGGTGATCGGGTATGCGGCGATGACGCCGGGTTTCGCGGCCTTCACCGCGTCGGCGATCGCCTTGTTGCCGGTTGCAATCGTTAGCATTGGCCTTCCTCCTCGCGGGCGAACCGCTGGATGTTCTGCTCCACCTGCTGTCGCATCAGGTCGAGGATCTCCGGTTTTAAGTTCTTGAACCTGCCCTGACCCTTGATGTATTCCTCGAGCGGCGCGGGCTTCTTCATTGCCGCCTTCGACGGGCCGCTGATCGAGAGTTTCCCGTACTCGCGCTCATACAGGATCCAGGTCCCAGTCTTCACCGCGAGTTTGCCCATCTCAATCGTCTTCTCCGTCGGGTAGCGCCACCCCGGCGGGCACGGCGCAAGGATATGGATGAACTTGGGCCCCGGGATCGAGAGCGCCTTCTTCACCTTCTTGTAGAGATCAAGGGGATACGCACTGCAGGCGGTCGCCATGTAGGGCGGGTTATGCGCCTCGACGATCCGGTCGAGGTCCTTCTTCGCCGTCGGCTTGCCGCCGGGGGTTGTCGTGGTGCGCGCCCCGAGCGGCGTTGCGCCCGACCGCTGCATCCCGGTGTTGCCGTAGGCCTCGTTGTCGTAGCAGATGTAGAGGAAATCGGTCCCACGCTCAAAAGCGCCCGAGAGCGCCTGTATCCCGATATCAACCGTTCCACCGTCCCCTGCATAGACGATGACGTTGGTATCCTTCCCGCGCGCCCTAAGCGCGTTGCTGAGACCTGAGGCGCAGGCAGCGGCCGCTGCGAAGGCTATATTGTATACCGGCACGCTCATCGCTGTGCCGGGGTAGATCCCCTGGATGACGCTGGTGCAGCAGGCCGGCACGACGAGAACGGTATCGGGGCCGGCCGCTTTGAGCACGTAGCGCAGACAGAGGGAAGAGCTGCACCCCGCACAGGCCGACGTGCACTTATAGAGATACTCCTCCTTAGGAATCGTTGACAAAGCGTTTACACTCCTCTTACTATAATTGTCATCAATTGTAATGATAGTTTTGTGGTCTCGATCCCGGGATCTTGAAGGGTTTTTGGGGAAAGAGGGCTGAAATTCCACGAGATTTGAGGATAAGGGAAAAATTATCCCGGGGCCGGGTTTGGCCCCGGGTACCTAATCAGATCTCGGCGTCGCTTCCAGGCATGCGCCTTCGTTTGGCCTCTTCCGGGCCAAACGCCAGTCGGATCAGACCAGCATAGAACTTCAGGCAGAACGGCCTGAAGAAACGGACACCCATCTCCAGAAGAGGGAGGAGACCCTTGCGGCGTATCCGATACTGGCCACTCTCGTGGTCCATCTTCATGTAGACCGGCGCGATCTCCCCAAACGGGTATCTGTTGTCTGCCGCCCGTACCCAGGTATCACCAACACCTGACAGTCAGATCTCGTTTTTTATACCATCTCACATTCATGGTAGCCCCATCGATCCAGCGGCAGTTTCTGTATCAGAAACTGGTATTTCCCGCGCCGCGTGCGGGGAATTTTTCCGACAAAGCGGATAGTCACATCTACGTCGCCTTCAAACTTCTCTTCGAGTTCGCGGAGTATCTGCTCCGTGTCGCGTCCGGTATACCCCGGTCTTTTCACGATCCGCATCAGAACCTCCCCGACCTTCTCCTGGTAGAACTGGAACTGCGCAACGTTGTCAAAGACGCCCGAGTGCATGTCCACCGACGTCATCGGTATGAGCCGGTGGTCCTTGGTTACGATGAACTCCTGGAGCCTCCCCTCCACTTTCTCGAGCAGCGGATAGGCACGGCCACAGGAACACGAACCGTCTCCGAGGACTGCGGCATCCATCGTCCGGTACCGGATGAGAGGGCAGATGTAGTTGGTGAGGCCCGTTGTGACCACCTCACCCATCACCCCCGGGGTCGTTATGGGCCTGCCGTCTCTCCCGATCAGTTCAACGATGCTGTACTCGGGGAAGATGTGGTAGTGCGTGCTCTCCTCGCACTCCCCGGCAAGCACCGTCTGCTCGGAGTTCCCGTACCAGGAGAATACCCGGCACCCGAAGGCCTTGGTGAGCAGGTCCCGCTGCCAGGGGTAGAGGTTCTCGGACCCGCAGAGGATTGCCTTGACGGTTGGAAACCGCGGGACGTCATGCTCCACCATGTATCGAGCGAGGATCACGGCCGCTGAGGGGTAAGCCTGGATGAACCGGGGCCGGAACCTCCGGATCCGGTCGATGTAGGCCGGGAGGGTCTCTTCGGTCATGTGATGGGAGGACATCAGCAGCCACCGGCCAAAGAGCGCTTTCTTCCAGTAGGTGCCGTTTGAGGCCGTCTCCACCGCATGGCCCCGAAGGATGACGCAGCGGTCGCGAAACCGGTAGCCGACACGATCCCACTGGGTCTTCATGAAGGCCCACTCCCGGGCCCGAGAGGCTCCTTTCTCGTAGTAGAACCCGACCGGGATGCCGGTGGACCCCCCGGTGGTGACGTACTCGAATGCCGACTCCGGGTAATTCCTGGCCTTCAGGTCGGGGAGGTTGGCCTGGACAATCTCCTTTGTCAGGAAGGGAAGAAGTTCGAGGTCTGCCGGGCTCGCGATGTCCTCCGGGACAAGTCTCCGCTCCCGGAAGACTCGACGGTAGTAGGGGACGTTTTCATAGGCGTGATCAAGCAGATGCGAGAGCGCCTCCATCTGATATGCCTCGAGTTTCTCCCGGCTCCACGTACGGGACCGGCGGAGGAACTCATAGGTCTTTCTGTAGACTGAGTATGCAGGTAGGATGTGAAGCGCCCGCATTGTCACTGAATGTTCGGGCAGGAGATCCTTCAATCCCCAACGAGTCATCCGCACACCCATCGGGACTGCTCATATCAGTACTCAGCATTAAACGTTTTGCTTATGTGATAGCAATATCGCAAAATTGCTGGTGAGGTCCGTTGAGATTTAACACGCTTAAACGAACTCTCTTAGAAGAAATCCTTAGAATATGGTATATTCACCTGATCCTGTCCAGTAGTCTGATAGAAATGCTTTAAAAACTCGGGAAATAGGCTCTTTTCCGAAAAAATGACCCATATGTCGCTGCATGTATTTGTATTATTGCCTTCCAATGACTGAAACGAGATATCATCCAGGGCATGAAGGCGGAGCGCGACCATGCCCCTACCTCCCGTGTTTGGATATATAGATATTACGGCTGGTCCGCTGTGAGTTCTCCAGGCGGCCTGAAGAAAGGTATATAGGCCTGTGGGGTGATTGGAGGTCGCCGAATGACGAACGCGATAGCGAGACGTGGTGATTGAATGACCGTGAGTAAAATTGACGACAAGGATACCTGGGACACCTTCATCGACGAGAGCCCCTCCGGGCTCCTCTTTCATAAGTGGGATTACCTCCACCTGACGGCAAAACATACTGGGAGTACACTCCTTCCCTACGCGGTCTACAATGGGGATGAGATAATCTCCCTATTCCCGCTCTTCTATCGGCGGATACATGGCATTAATGCAATCTTCTCCCCGCCCCCTCTCACTGTGATACCCCATCTTGGGTGCGTAACGAGCAGAGAGTTTCAGGGATTCAAGCAGAGCAAGAAGGAGTTCCTGCTTGGGATGATGGCAAAAGAGATTCGGGAAGAAATCCAGGGACTTTCGCCGAATTACCTCTCGATAGCCTTTGTCCCGGAGTTTCGTGATATACGCCATTACCTCTGGGACCAGTGCAGCCCTATGGTCCGGTACACGTACACCATCAACCTCGAGCGCCCCCTTGAGGAGATCTGGAAGAATTTCCACTCCCTACTCCGAAAAAAACTAAAAAAAGAAGAAAAGGCCGGTCTAAGGCTGGAGAGAAGCAACGATACCGCAACACTCCACCGGCTCATCTCCGATCGCTACCGTGACCCATCGCTTGCGATTCCGCCGATAAAGCGAGAGTACCTCGACGACCTTGTTCGTGCCTATCCTGACAGGATCAGCGTCTATACACTTTACGATGCAGAGGATGAGATCACAGCCGTGGTGGCGGCCCAGGAGTACAAGCGGTTCCTGCTCTGGGTAGGTGCGCCGAAGATCGAGACTTCTCATGACGGAAACGCGTATCTCCAGTGGCTGCTTATTCAGCGTGCACAGGCCGAAGGCTACCGGACCTTCGAGAACATGGGTGCCAACAACCCGGATCTCATCTTCTTCAAGTCGAAGTTCAACCCCGATCTCCGGACGTACTTCGAGATCGTGAAGAAAGATACCCTTGGTGCATTCTCCGAATGGGCGTATCTCTCCTTTGCCAAGCGGTTGATGATGACGACCGGCAGGATCTAAGAGGACTGCGGACTCTCGATTGGACCGGGGTACAGGGTCATAGGCCCGTCCCGGTCGGCACACTCCATATACTCGCCGAACGCATCCGGCGAAAAGATCCTCCCACCGTCCGCAGACACCGGCTGAAACACCGGTTCGCCTCCTGTCTAAAGATCCCCGAGCGTTATTGGGAGTTTCTGGATGAGGTAGCGGAACTTCCCACCCTCGGTGCGCGGGATCTCGTCGACGAAGTGAACATGGACGTTCACATCATCCCCAAGTTGCCACCGGAGCTCCTGGGTCAACTGCAGGGTATCCTTCTCGGTGTAGGTCGGCTTTCTGACGATCTTCATGATCAGTTCGCCGATCTCTTCCTGGTACATCTGGAACTGTTTGATGTTCTCAAAGGCTCCTGACTCGTAGTTGATTGGGGTGACGGAGATCAGGTGCCCTCCCCGGGTCACGATGAACTCCTGAAGCCTTCCTTCCACTTTCTCAAGCAGCGGATACTCCCTTCCGCACGAGCAGCGCTTCTCCGTCGCAACCGCGACATCCATGGTGCGGTAACGGATGAGGGGGCAGACGTAGTTCGTGAGGTTCGTGGTGACCACTTCCCCCATCGCCCCCGAACCCCTGACTGGCCTGCCGTCTCTCCCGATCAGTTCAACGATGCTGTACTCGGGGAAGATGTGGTAGTGCGTGCTCTCCTCGCATTCCCCGGCAAGCACCGTCTGCTCGGAGTTCCCGTACCAGGAGAAGACCCGGCACCCGAAGACCTCGGTGAGCAGACTCCGCTGCCAGGGATAGAGGCTCTCGGATCCGCAGAGGATTGCTTTGACGGTCGGGAACGGTTTAATCTCGTGTTCTCGCATGTATCGGGCGAGGATCACGGCCGTCGATGGATAGGCGTGGATGAACCGGGGCCGGAACCTCCGGATCCGGTCGATGTAGGCCGGGAGGGTCTCTTCGGTCATGTGATGGGAGGACATGACCAGCCACCGGCCAAAGAGTGCTTTCTTCCAGTAGATCCCGTTTGAGGCCGTCTCCACCACATGGCCCCGGAGGATGACGCAGCGATCGGTGAACCGGTAGCCGATGCGGTCCCATTGGGTCTTCATGAAGGCCCACTCCCGGGCCCGGGAGGCGCCTTTCTCGTAGTAAAAACCCATGGGAGTCCCGGTGGACCCGGATGTACGCACGTACTCGAATGCCGACTCGGGGTAGTTTCTGGCCTTCAGGTCGGGGAGGTTGGCCTGGACAATCTCCTTTGTCAGGAAGGGAAGAAGTTCGAGGTCTGACAGGGTGGCGATATCCTCGGGGACAAGCCCCCGCTCCCGGAAGACCCGACGGTAGTAGGGGACGTTCTCGTAGGCGTGATCAAGCAGACGCGAGAGCGCCTCCATCTGGTAGGCCTCAAGTTCCTCCCGGCTCCACCACTGGGACTCCTGGAGGAACGTATACAGTTTGCGGTATGCATGGTAGGATGGCACCAGGCTGAGCGCTTTCATGGTGAGTGGGTTTGCACGCAGTGCCGCTGTTATGAAATCAGCCTTCATTGCGCACCTCCGGCGTTAAGCCACGATATTCGGGGATATGTGCTCAAACTTGGCCATCTCCTCTTCGCCAAAACGCACAGGAAGGTTCTGGACGAAGTAGCGGTGCTTCCCCCGGGCGGTAAGTGGGATATGCTCAACGTATCGTATGGTGATGGTGACGTCGCTTCCGCAGCTTCGGCTCACTTCCTGGTAGAGGTACTCTGCATCCTGGCTGTTGAATCCGGGCTTTCTCACGATGTTCAGGATGACCTCCCCGACCTTCTCCTGGTAGAACTGGAACTGTTTAACATTATCGAAGGCGTCGGTATCGATGTTCATGGTAACCCCTGAGAGGAGTTCACCTCTGCAGGTCACGATGAAGTCCTGAACCCTCCCGTCAACCCGTTCGAGCAGTTGATATGAGCGGCCGCAGGTACAGGGTCCTTCGGCCTCCGTTGCAAGGTCCATTGTCCGGTAACGGATGAGGGGGCAGATGTAGTTGGTGAGGCCCGTTGTGACCACCTCACCCATCACCCCCGGTCTCGTTACAGGCCGACCGTCTCTCCCGATCAGTTCAACGATCCCGTACTCGGGGAAGATGTGGTAGTGCGTGCTCTCCTCGCACTCTCCGGCAAGCACCGTCTGCTCGGAGTTCCCGTACCAGGAGAAGACCCGGCATCCGAATGCCTCGGAAAGCAGGCTTCGCTGCCAGGGATAGAGGTTCTCGGACCCGCAGAGGATTGCTTTGAGGGTCGGGAACGGCTTGATCTCGTGCTCCATCATGTATCGGGCGAGGATCACGGCCGTCGAGGGATAGGCCTGAATGAACCGGGGCCGGAACCTTCGGATCTCATCGATGTAGGCCGGGAGGGTCTCTTCGGTCATGTGATGGGAGGACATGACCAGCCACCGGCCAAAGAGCGTCTTCTTCCAGTAGATCTTGTCTTCCGGCGAGCCGACGATGTAGCCCCGGAGAATGACGCAGCGGTCGATGAACCGGTAGCCGACACGGTCCCAGAGGGTCTTCATGAAGGCCCACTCCCGGGCCCGGGAGGCTCCTTTTTCGTAGTAGAACCCGACCGGGATGCCGGTGGACCCCCCGGTGGTGACGTACTCAAAGGCCGACTCGGGGTAGTTTTTAGCCTTCAGGTCGGGGAGATTGTTCTGCAGGTCTTCCCGGGTCAGGAATGGGAGGAGTTTGAGGTCATTTAAGGTGGCGATATCCTCGGGGACAAGTTCCCGCTCCCGAAAGACCCGGCGGTAGTAGGGGACGTTCTCGTAAGCGTGGTCGAGCAGGCGTCCGAGCGCCTCTACCTGGTAGGCCTCGATCTCCTCCCGGTTCCATGTGCGGGACTGGCAAAGAAGCGCATAGGTCTTTTTATACTCATTATAGAATGGGAGGATGCTGAGAGCCCTTGTTGTGAATGAATCCCGGGTGCAGTTCATCGATCCAGAGTATACCATTGCTTATCTCCTCTTTTCGGGCACTCTGTCCATACGCACCGGTACGGCACCCCAATCCCCCCGGCCCGCCAGCGAGCTGTCATGCTTCCCCCGAATATCGATTGCCGGGCGATGCACCTCGCTTGAGTGGTCCGGGGTTTCGGTCCTGAGTGCATCGGGGTTTGTATACTCCCAAATGAGGTATAAATAAATTATGATGGCACACCTCCCACTACTCCAGGTTCGGGGTCTTGTGAGTGCACCGGAAGCCCCGGCGGGAGTTCTTAGTGGAGTTCAAATTTGGCTCTGTTTTTCAAATTGCCAGATTCCCTGCCTTTTCGATCTCAGAATACCTTTGGGCAAACCCAATCTCGTGGTGGACGTATCTGGATAAACTATAAATATCCACAGCCCTATGGGCATATG
Source organism: Methanoculleus sp. DTU007 (assembly GCF_001512385.1). Classification (NCBI taxonomy): domain Archaea; kingdom Methanobacteriati; phylum Methanobacteriota; class Methanomicrobia; order Methanomicrobiales; family Methanomicrobiaceae; genus Methanoculleus; species Methanoculleus sp. DTU007. The sequence continues at coordinate 13,574 of NZ_LFRO01000074.1, forward strand.
TCTCGGTGAGATAAGGCGACGATCGCCGGGCTCTTGTCTCCGTCGGAGTCATGTGTGCCCGGGTTGGGGGGGAGATAATTATTCTAGAGAAGGCTATTCCAGATACCAGTAGCAGTGCGGACGTCTTTACGGGTGTCCCAAGTGAACATGATGTCCTAAATGAAGTCCGAGCACTGGCCGGAGAGTTGCGCAGACAGAACGGGGTCGCTCCACAGGATCTCGATTTTACAATTCCCATCGGTTGGGAAGAGCGGGTAGGTTACCTCGATGGTCAGCCGGTTCGACGGCTGATTATCTTTCTCCGATCCACTGGTTGTGAATGGGTCGAGAAGACCGGGGGCTGCACGATGTGCGGGTTTTACTGTGCGACGTCCCGGGGCAGAGCGGTCTCTGCGGAGGAGTATATCGCGCAGTTCGAGTACGTGATGGACGCCGTCGATCTCGGAGATTACCCGATCATCTCGATCTACAACGACGGGAATCTCTTCAACGAGCACGAGATGCCGGTCGCAGCCATCGAGAAGATCTGCTCATACATCAACAATTATCAAAACATCAAGAAGGTGGTCGTCGAATCAAGGATCGATTACTCGCCGGACGAACATGTGCTGAGGATGAAGAAGGCATTAGGAGGCCGGCAGCTCGAGGTGGCGTTCGGGTTTGAGTCCGCAAACCCCCTGGTGATGAACCTCTGCATCAACAAGGGGTTCTCTACGAACAACTTCGATCACTTCCACTCAAGGATGCAGAGTATGGGTGTGCTGACAAAACCGCTTCTGCTCGTTAAACCGCCGTTCCTCACCGAGGCGGAGGCGGTACGTGATATCGTCGAGACCGTCGCCTACTGTGTATCAAAGGGTATCGATTACGTGGATCTTGAGGTGACGACGGTCGAGAAGAACACCGTCGTGCACGAACTCTGGAAGAACAACCTTTACCGCCCGTCGTGGCTCTGGAGCCTCGTCGACATCCTGCAGCAGTGCCGGGAGCGGTTCGGGGACCGTGCTCATGTCTACGTCAGCCCCTGGACCTACTCGGTCGAGTCGCTCGACTGGGCCAGGAACTGCGGGAAATGCGATGACGAGGTCATCAGGGCAATCGACCGCTACAACTGCCGCTTTGATGTAACGGAGTTCGATGGGCTGGACTGCTCGTGCCGCGACAGTGAGTGGAAAGAAGCCGTCACAAAGGCGGATCCCCGCACGATCCCGGAGAGGATCCGCGAGCAGCTGGCGTATGTCCGTAGTACCCGGATCTCATCACTGTAACTACTTTTTCCATATCGACTGTGAACTGAGAACCCCATCCTAGGCTTTTTTCACCGGTTTCGCACTTCGCACCTCGCGGTGCGTCTGAGGAGGCCGAAGGCCGGGTGGGGTGCGACGGACGGGACGTCCGAAGTTTGAGAAGATCGAAGGTCTTCGAGAGGGGCTACAGACAGCAACCTATGAGCCAAGGATAGTGGGGAACTGGGATGAGGGTTCCCCTCCTGATAGCGGCTTTTTGAAACGTCCATGTATCAAGATCTTAAACGACCTCTAGCCCTCATAAAGATCGGTTTAAACGTCACAACCCGACCCGCCCAAGATCGATCGTCCGGGGTGTTCCGGTATCGATCGAGTCCCACGCCGCAAACGTCGCAAGCGTCGTTGCGACGCTCGCCGGGAAGTCGGGCTCTTCGCCCTTCACGAACGCCAGGAGTTCCTCGAAAAACCCCTTCTCCTGGGTAAGCCACCGCCTCTCACGCGATGCCTTCCCGTCCCGCCGGAGTTCAAGGTCGCGAAAGTCGGTGATCCGCCCGACGGCGTTGCCGCAGAAGACCTCGATCATCTCTTTTGGGTAGGACCGATCCCCGAGGGTCGTGTAGGTGACTGTCCCGACCGACCCGTCGTCGAAGGCCAGGGTCGCCTGGAAATTGTCGTACTTTGGAAGATCCCCGGTCGGCTCGATAGCCCGGGCATAGACCTGGACCGGCCGCGCACCGGTGATGTACTGCATAAAGTCGATGAAGTGGCAGCACTCCGAGATCAGCATCCCGCCGCCCTGCTCGCCGTCATGCACCCAGTGCCCGGACGGGATCTGCCCGGCGTTGACGCGGTAGTGCAGGACGGCCGGCGTCGTCCGGTTCGAAAAGAACTCCTTCATCCTCCGGGCAAGAGGGGAGTAGCGCCGATTGAACCCGACCATCAGCCGCTGCCCGGACTCGTTCCATGCGGAAACGACCTCCTTAAGTTCCTCGATGCTGGTGGCAAGAGGCTTCTCCACGAAGACATCTTTTCCGGCACGGAGAGCCTCGGCCGCAAGGCTAGCATGCAGGTCGTTGCGGGTCGCGATCAGCACCGCATCGATCGCAGGATCGCTTAGAATCTCGCGGTAGTCGGTGGTGCAGTAGGAGAATCCGTACTTCTTCGCGACCGATTGCGCCGAGAGCCCCGTCGCGGTCGCGACCGCCGCAAGGTCCGCCGGGAGTGCCGAAAGATGCGGGTAGAGAGAGGAGAGGGCGTGAACTCCGGCGCCGATGCACCCTATTCTTCGAAGACCGGTGGAAGCCTTCCGCGGCTGCCTCCCGGACTCCGGGAGGCGAACGACGGTGCCGGAAGGGCCTGCACCGTTCGGGCTGTACTGGAGGAGGACCCCGATGAACCGTTCTCTACCTGTGCTGATGAGGTTGTAGGCCTCCGGTGCATCGTCAAGAGGGAAGGTGTGGGTGATCAGGGGAGCGAGATCGATCTTCTTCTGCTGTATCAGAGAGAGGAACGCCTCCATGTTCCTTCGCTCGGTCCAGCGGACGTATATCGGGTAATCGAGCCCCTTCTCCTCGTAGTTTCGATCGTAGCGTCCAGGGCCGTAGGACCGGGAGACGACGACCTCCGCCTCTTTCGCGTAGAAGACATCCCGGGGCAGGTTCATCCCCACATTCCCGACGACCACGACCCTGCCCTGTTCCCGAACGAGGTGCCCGGCGGCCTCGACGGGGGCGCTTGACCGTGTGGCCGCGGTGATGATGACCGCGTCCGCCCCGAACGGCGAGAGGCTCTTCACCCTCTCGACGAGGCCGTCGTAGTTCGAGACGAGATCGGCCCCGAGTTTTTGAGCGAGCGAAAGCTTTCCCGGATCAATATCGATCCCGATCACCCGGCACCCGGCGGCCTTGAGGATCTGGACGGATAGCAGCCCGATCAGCCCTAGCCCTATTACTGCGACGTTCTCGCCGACCGTGACCTTCGCGTTCCGGACTCCGTGCATCGCGATCGATCCGACGGTCGTAAACGCTGCTTCTCTGAGGCTGACGCCGTCCGGAACCTTGACACAGAGGTTTCGCGGTACCGCGACGTACTCCGCGTGCACCGCATACCCCGCTCCGCCGCAGGCGACACGGTCGCCGACCTCAAACTCATCGGACGCGGTCTGGACCACCGTGCCTGCACAACTGTAGCCGAGCGGCTCCGGCTTTGAGAGACGACCCATCGCCTGCCGGTACGCCGAGAGGGGGCCGTCGGTGCCGATTTTCTGGAGAATTCTCTTCACGTCGTCGGGGCGTGCCTTCGCCTTGCCGACGAGCGACTGCTGTGCGAGGTTGATCAGCGACGACTCCGTGCCGGCGCTGATGAGGGAGTAAGCGTTCTCGACGACCACCCCCCGTGTTACGGTGGGAACGGGAACGTTCTCCACCCGGATAGACCCTGACTGCAAGTCGAGCAGTACCTGTTTCATAAATCTCCACCCCAGATTTGTGCTTGAGTGAGACAATCGAGAATTTCTGATGTCATGAAGAGATCGGGGAAGTTCTTCGACGGTTCCACGGTCGAGGACCGGATCCCGAGCAGTCGACGGAGGACCTCAAACGACCGGGTCTCCGCGGTCTTTGCATAGCGCCTGCGGGCAAGCTCGCGGTAGACCGCGTAGCCGAACCGGAACGTTCGATGCCGCAACGGATAGTCCCCGAGCGCTGCCGTCTTCGCCGCCGCCCTGACCGATGGGACGAGATCGGCCCACCGGCCCGGCTCCCACCTGGGGGCGATTCCTACCACGTTCTCTGCAAGCCACGCAAGAGCGAGATCGGCGTTCTCCCGGTAGCGGTCGTCCATCCTGGCCGCATAGGCAAAGGACGCGTGGGCGAAGGCGTAGGCGCCCGAGAGGCAGTATGCGAATGGAAGGCCGCTCCTCGACCAGTCGAACCGCCCGTCGGGGTATTGAGCGGCGGCGAGCCACCGTGCCCCCCGATCGATGCTCTCGTCGATCCGCTCGTCGCAGAGCACCTCGTTTGCCTTGGCGAGGTAATAGATCGTCACCCCCTGGTAGTGCACGCAAGGGATGTCGAAGACGAACGGGTACGTCCCCTTATCGACCGCATAGGGGTAGACGCCGTCTGGGCGCTGGTGGCGGACGACGTTCTCCGCCGCCCGGAGAGCGGCCGCCCGGGCAACCGGATCGTCGTAGCGCTCCGCGTACCGGGCAAGAAACGCTCCGCACGAGGCATCGACGTTCAGGTGGTCGGCGGTGTAGCCCGAGGACTTCAGGAAGTAGCCGGGCCGTTTTTCGGCCTCGATGACGTAGTCGCGGGCCCATTGGAGATTCTCCTCGTGCGGATACCGGTCCGCCGCCTCAAGGAGCGCATCGCCGACAAAAGCCGTGATCAGGGCCGAGGGCTGGTTGTAGTTGACGTGGATCTCGTTGTAGGAGCCGTCGGGGTTCTGGCAAGCCGTAACGTACTCGAGGATAGGGCCCACGAGGGGATCGCCGCCGGACCGGAGCATCGCCTTTGTGACCTCGGCGTGGACGCGGTTGCGGACGATCGGAAAGACCGGGTCACGGATGTACGCAATCCCGCCGTCGACGACCGCAAGATCCCGGACCGCCCTGAGAGTCCGGGAGAGGAGCGATTTTATGGCTCCGTCCATGCCATCATCTCGATATGTTGCTTCAGTTTCTGAGCGATTGAGCGCCGGTCGTAGTGTTTCACGACATACTCGCGTCCACGCCGTCCCATCTCCTCTCTCCTCTCCGGGTCCTCAAGGAGCGATATGAGCGCCGCAGCGATCGCCTCCGGGGTATTCTCCGCAATGATCCCCGCACCCGACTTCTCGGCGAGATGGGCGATCTCGCCGCTTCCGCAGCCGACGAAGGGTATCCCGCAGGCCATATACTCGTATGCCTTGGTGGGTGCTGCGTACTCGAGGTTCTCGAGTTTCTTTAAGGGTGCCACACCGATCAGGGACTCGGAGAGGAGCCGGGGAATCTCTTCACGTGGGAGGATGCCCGTGAAGATGACCGAGTCACTTATACTCTCAGCCTTCACGAGGTCTTTGAGGCGCTCCTCGATATCGCCGTCGCCGACGATGAGAAACTTCAGGTTGTATGTGCCGTTCATCGACTTGACGGCAAGGGCAACCTTATCAAGATCCTGGGCATGCCCGACGTTGCCGGCATAGATGATCTGCTGCTTCTTTCCGTTGCCCCTTGGAGAGAAGAAGTCCGTGTTGACACCGTTTGGCATCAACTCCATCGGGGCCGTGACCCGGTAGCGCGACGAGATCCTCCGCCCGAGTTCTTCTGTCGTGACCCCGACGAGATCGGCGCGCAGAAGGCACATCTGCTCGAACCTGCGGCTCAACCTCTCAAAAAGACTCCCCTCCCTAAGGAAGCCGAGGCTTATCGATGCATCGATCCAGAGGTCGCGGATATCGAGGATCCATTTCACCCGGCTTGTCCGCTTCAGGATGTAGCCCGGGATCCCGGTAAAGAGGGGCGGTGCCGAGGTCATGATCGCATCGAACCGGTTCCGGGCGAGCAGGAGCCAGAGTGCGGCATGGATGGGGAAGATCAGGTAATACCCCATCCTGCTTGCGAACCCCGGGTCCCTGGTGACCGGTTGCCACGTCCAGAGCCGCACGACCCGGACACCGTCGATCTCCTGCACGTCCGACCGCTTCCAGGTGCGGCGAAACGATCCTGTGGGGAACGTGGGGTGAGGCGCAATCACGGTCACGTCGAGGCCGAGCCGTGCAAGGTGCACGGCGGTGTCGTATATCCGTGATGCGTTTCCCGACTTTTCTGGCGGATAATGTTGTGATACGATACAGACCCGTTTCACGGAACTCCTCATGCAGTTCGAGTGCAGCCGTCGACGATGATCGATCCTCCCCGTGTTACGCCGTCATTGGGGACTAGATAAAGCCCTCCCGCCCGTTCTGGGTGAGCAGGGTGAGTGACGGCGGCGATGTGGGCGCGATTGATTGTGCAGTATCTGTAGGATAGACGCTTGCCGGTGGAACGATCTCACCTGTGGGCACCGGTTGCACCGATGAACCGTCTCCGAGAACCCGGACGGCAAAACCCTGGTTGGCCCACCTCTCGTGGTCGAGAATGTTTCTGGTATCGATGACGAGCCTGGTTCTCACCTGGAGTCCCGCGGGCTCGAGCGTGCGAAACGCGTCATGGTCGGCGAGTACGACGATGCAGTCGCTTCCTGCGGCCGCGTCCGCCGCATCCATGAGGGGGTACGGGAACTCGCTCACGTAAGGGTCGTGGCACCGGATGGCATACCCTTCATTCTCAGCAAGCTGGATAAACTTGAATGCCGGGCTCTCCCGGGTATCCCCGACGTTGCCTTTGTAGGCAACGCCAAAGATGCTGATTACCGGGTCTCTCACGCTGGCAAGCAGACCACGGACGATGTGCAGGAGATAATTCGGCATGGAGTCGTTGACTTCCCGCGCCGTAGAGACCATCCTGCACCGTGTCGAGTTCTCGGTCAGGAACCAGGGATCGATGGCGATGCAGTGTCCTCCCACACCAGGACCGGGGTTGAGGATAGAGACACGGGGATGCTTGTTTGCGAGGGTGATCGCCTCCCAGACGTTGATCCCGCACTCCTCGGCGAGCTGGGCGAACTCGTTTGCAAGCGCGATGTTTACGTCACGGCAGGTGTTCTCCATCAACTTGACGAACTCCGCCGTCCGTATATCGGTCTGGTAGATCTGGCCGCGGACGAAGGTCTGGTAGATCGATGTCGCCCTGTCGATAGAGTCCCGGTCGTATCCGCCAATGATACGGGAGTTTTCTGACATCTCCTGTATTGTGTGTCCGGGGATTGCTCGTTCGGGGCAATGGGCATACAGGAATTCCCCGATCCTGACGCCGCTCTTCTCGAGTCTTGGGATGACGACCCGTTCGCTCGTTCCGGGCGGGACGGTCGATTCAAGAATGACAAGATTTCCTTTGCGAAGGTGGGGAACGATCGAGTCGGCGGCCGATTTGACGTATGTGAGGTTCGAGACCTTGGTTGCCGGATCCAGGGGCGTCGGGACGGCCATCAGAAATACATCTGCGGGTTCAGGCTCAATGCTTGCGGTAAATCGGTCTTTCGCCTCGCGATACAGATCCTCGATCCCGGGCTCCTTGAACGGGAGGTTCCCATGGTTTAAGCAGTCTACCACATCCTGCTTCACATCGACACCCACGACATCTGCTCCATGGGCGGCAAAGAGCAGCGCGGTCGGCAGTCCAATATATCCTAATCCCAGTACACAGATCTTCATGCGCATTCTCCTCGTAGGGTTATCGGGACCGTGCGGCGGCGCAGACCATCACGATCATCTTTCCGGCGATTCCATCGCCGTAAGGGTTCATCCAGCCGGATTCCCTGGTTGCTGCGGCGCGAACCCCGGCAAGGATACTCGTCGAGTCGGCACCGACCAGAATGTTCGAGCCGACATCCAGCGTCTCCGGGCGCTCCGTGTCATACCGCATCGTGGCGCACGGAACGCCGAGAATACATGTCTCCTCCTGAACACCGCCGGAGTCGGTCAGCACGAGTCTTGCCTGGGACTCCAGCTGCAGGAACTCTAAAAATCCGAATGGTTTGGTGAGATTCAGTCCGTTGACCCCGATGCCCAGTTCCTTGATCCTCTTTTCAGTCCTCGGATGAACCGGGAAGACGACCGGCATGGAGAACTCCTTCTGGACGCTCTCAAGACCCTTGAGGATTTCTTTGAGCCGTCCCCGGTTGTCCACGTTCTCCTGACGGTGAGCGGTGACGAGGAAGTATTCCCGGGGCTTGAGGTCGAGATCTTTTAAGACGTTGACTTTCCTCTTCGAGATCTCGAGATTCTGGTACACCGCATCGACGATGGTGTTGCCGGTCGTGCAGATCTTAGAGCCTTCAATCCCCTCGGATATGAGGTTCTTTCTGGCATTCTCCGTCGGGGCAAAGAGGTAGTCTGAGATATGGTCGATGAGCACCCTGTTGATCTCCTCCGGCATCTGTCGATTGAAACTCCGAAGGCCAGCCTCGATATGGCCCACCCGCACATGGAGTTTCGATGCTGCGAGAGCCCCGGCCATAGCAGTGTTTGTATCCCCTTGCACCAGAACGATCTCGGGAGACTCCTTCATCAGGACGTCCTCGACGCCGGTCATGATCTTCGCTGTCTGGCTGGCATGGGTCCCGGGACCCACGTCGAGGTTGTAGTCCGGATCTGGCAGTTCAAGTTCCTCAAAGAAGACCCGGTCCATCTCGGGGGAATAATGCTGCCCGGTATGGAGGATGAAATAGTCCAGACCTCTGCGTTCACATTCCCGGATGACGGGAGACATCTTGATGATCTCCGGCCGCGTACCAAGTATGATTCCAATCATTCTACGCTCCATCTCGTTGTTGTGCCCCTCATCCCTCTCACTCCTGCATTCTTGCAATAAGAGCGAGGGCTAGACCCAGTATGAGTGCAATTGTCCCCGGGATCAGGAAGAGCGACGCGAGCATACCCAGCTCGACCGGGACAAGACCCGTCGCACTGAAGTCCCAAAAGAACTGGAGCAGGACGAAGACGCCTGCGAAGATCGCGACGAGCCCGGGAAGACCAATACACAGGAGAGGTTTTCTCTCGATTGTGAGCCAGAATATCGACCCAAGTACCTCTATTCCATGGGATAGGGGGTTTTTCGTGGATGTGTGAAGGTCGTCACCATACTTACAGTTGATCGGTGTCTCTCCAACCCGCAGGTGCTTTTCCTGCGCGATCCGGAGCATCTCTGATTCGGTTGAGAAATCATCTTTTCGTAACGTATCAAGCATCGACTCCATTGTCTTCCGGTTCAGCGCCCGAAATCCGCACTGCGAGTCGGTGATCGAACTCCCGTTGCTGGTGGCCAGATCGAGCACAGCCCGCCCAAGCCTCCGATACAGGGGCATCTGGCCGAAGGTTCGAAACCCTATGACGATGTCAGCAGTATCGGCGAGGATCGGTTCGGTCAGGAGAGGTATCTCCCTCGGGTTATGCTGACCGTCTCCATCCATGAAGACCAGACAGTCGTAACCGTGTTCGATTGCGTATCTGAGAGCGTTCTTGATGCCCCGTCCTTTCCCCATCCGGCGGCCATGCGAGATGACGGTCGCACCGGCTTCCCGGGCGACCTTTGCGGTGCTGTCCGTACACCCATCATCGATCACCAGAACTTCGTCTGCATACAATCGGGCCGTCAGAACAACCGAGCCGATTGCAATCTCCTCATTAAAACAGGGGATAGCGACAAGCGTTCTTATCCGGCCCGATCTTTTGGAGGGGAGGACTGCAGTCTCTGTGGTCTCGCTCACTATCCGCCAATGCTCCCTGGCTGTCGGCGTTCTCAATGGGGTAATCTGCTCCTGGACCTCGCAGTGGAGGGCAGGGATCTCGATCTGGCTCTCTTGCCCGACAAACCGGGGTGTATGTTCTTCCAACAATCTCTTATTCTGCGTATCTGTGTACTGCGGCGATGGTACCGTTGTTGCTTCGGTGAACCACCCCTCCAGGTGAGCGGGTGGACCCACCTGAACTGGATCCTTGTTGTACATCCACTTTCCCCCCTTGACGTACTGAAACGGGACTGTTCTGGCATATATTAATAAGTTATTATTAATGATAATGATTTAACAAATACAATCTGTTAATGTTAATATGTTGATTTTGGTGACCTTAAAATAGTATCTGGCTAATTAAGCATTTCGGTTGAAGGGTAGAAGCGTACTAATTCCCCAAATAGATGGCAGGATTGTCTGAATATCCGGATTTGTCCAGGACTTGATCCCCTCGGGGATCGTTGTCCGAAATGATTATATGTTGTGTTCTTGACAGATGAGCAATATGGCTGATTTTTCTTGCCGCACCATCTTTGGCAGATCTATTGCTCGTGGTCGGATCCTTTTAAATCGGCGATAATATGAGAGACCTGTTTTTCCGATCATATCTTTACCCGATTGCCGCATAAGGTATATTTATATCTATGTTCCGTCTATCCCCTGGCTTTGCCTGATGGGGGACAGGAACCGCTTATATCTCTCCTGGCGTAAGGCGTGCAGAGATCTCTGCCATGATGGCGTGGCGGCGGTGGCGATCTGCAATGTATCGGCGGCTTTTTTCATCGATCTGGACCGGCGTGAAGGTAATTCCATAATCAATGTCCCAGAGGACAAGCCCCTCTGGAGGAGCGGCGGGGACCCTCTGGCCCGCTGGCTTCGCAAGGAGACGGGCGATATCTCCGGATCCTGCCTCTCCTCTCCCCACACGCTCGAGTGCTGTCGCCATGCACCGTACCATATTCCAGAGGAAACTCTCTCCTGTCACCTCAAAGACGGCGAACGGTCCGTCCTCAAAGACTCGTGCCGCAAGAATCCTCCGCACCGGGCTTCGGTCGCTAGGGCGGGAAAACGCCGAGAAGTTGTGCTCCCCGATGAACTCCTGTGCAGCATCATGCATGGAGGGAACATCCTCCGGAGCGGGGAAGAAGTAGTAGCGGTAGGTCCTTGATAGCGCTCCATACCGGGGATTGAACTCGTCCGGCACGCTCGCCCACCCGGTACACCAGATGTCGGCCGGGAGGAGATGGTTCAGTGCAGAGACTGCCCGGTCGGGTGCCTCGGTTCGAAACGAGCAGACCTGGTTTCGGGCGTGCACCCCGCGGTCGGTGCGGCCGGCGGTGACAAAATGCGCCTCCCGCCAGTCGTCGAAGACCTGGAGGCGTCTGCAGGCCTCAATGAATTCGCCTTCCACGGTCCGAAGCCCCGGCTGCATCTGTGAGCCGTAGAAACGGTCTCCAAAGTACGAGAAACGGATTGCTAGGTTCATAGACCCCGTCCAGGCGGGAAGATTGGCCGGTGCATCGTTCGCCGTATCCTGCGCAGAGCACCTTTGATTGACTGGCGCGTGTAGGTGTGCAGCGGCGTCATCCTGCCCCCCGCCATCGTTCGTCCCTCCCGGATCGCGGAGAGGATCGAGTCTACATCCGGCTCGGCCGTGACGTAGGTGACTCCGAACCCGACATACCGGGCGTTATGAGCGTCGCTCCCGGCAACACCGGGTTTTCCGAACTTTCGCGCAATGACTGCGGCCTTCCGGTTCGCCGACCCGGTGATGTAGCGGCTGTTGAAGACCTCCACAGCGTCCACCGCTTCGATACCCGCGGCAAGCCGTCTCCCGACGCCGTGGCGCCAGCGGTGGTAGGGGTGCGGGAGGATCAGCAGGGCACCCAGATCCCTGGCTAACGCGACGGTCTCAAAGAAGTCCCGACCGGCCGGAATGGGCTCGGTGACCCCGAGAGCGAGCAGGTGACCCTGCTTTGTCGATATCTCAATCCCGGGGATCACGGTCACGGAGGAGTCGCACTCCAGGGCGTAGCGGACCCCTTCGACCGTGTCGTGGTCGGTGATTGCCACGGCGTCGAGGCCGACGGACTCCGCCCGCCGGAGAATTTCCTCCACGCTGCTCTCCCCGTCTTTGGAGAATCTGGTGTGGACGTGCAGATCGCACCGTAACATGAGATCAGATTATTTGTCATCCTCTGCCTAATAAGTGAAGTGTATGCGCATTCTTCTCCCGACGGGATCGGCAACGGTGGAGATCGTCAAAGCCGTTGCTGAGCGGTTCCGCGACCGCTACACGATAGATGTGGTCGTCACCGGCGAGATCGCCTCGTTTCTTACCCCCGGGGTTCTCCGAAGGCTTCTAGCCGGCGGCAACTACGATATGGCGATCGTCTCCGGGATGTGCACGGCATCTTTCGCGGATGTCGAGCGCGAAACCGGTGTCCCGGTCTACCGTGGCCCGCGGCATGCGGCTGACCTCCCGATTGTCCTCTCGGTGCTCGACCATGTTACCCTCTCAAAGACCGTCCCCGCCGATGAGTTCCTTGCAGAGACCCGGCGTGAGGAGGCCTGCCGGCAGGTGGCGCTCCGGGAGGTGGAGGCAGACGCCGATTTCGTCATACGGGGTGTAAAGATCGGCGGGAACTCGAGGATGAAGGTGCTTGCGGAGATCATGGATGCGCACAGGCGCGACGATCTGGTCTTTGAGGTCGAACGGTTCTTTGCCGACGGGGCCGATATCGTGGACCTGGGATTCGGGTTCGATGCGACCCCTGATGATGTCAAAAGGGTTTTTTCGGTTCTCGAGGGGATTGATGGCCCTCTCGCGGTCGATACACAGGATCCCCGTCTCATCGCTGCGGCGCTCTTTCGCGCCGATCTGGTCCTCTCCCTGCATGAGGAAAACATCCCGGCCGTCGGGAAGGCGGTCGCCGATGCCGGGGCGGCCGCGGTCGTTGTGCCCCGCGAGCGGACGCTTGAAGAGAATATCGCCGCCGCAAGAGAGGCCGGGATCTCCCGCCTCATCGCCGACCCTCTCCTCCAGCCGGTGGGATCGGGGCTCGTCGATTCGCTTGCCAATTTCAAGGCGGCTCCACACCCCCTCTTTTTTGGGGCGGGAAACGTCGTGGAACTGATGGACGCCGATTCGCCCGGGGCGAACGCCCTGCTTGCGGGGATGGCCCACGAGGTCGGTGCCGCCGTCGTCTTCACGAGCGAGCACAGTGATAAGACCAGAGGATCGGTGGCGGAGATGCGGCGTGCGACCGAGATGGTGGCCCTCATGACCGGTCGGCCGTATCCGAAAGATCTGGGGCTCGACCTCCTGATCCTCAAAGAGAAGCGGCGGCGACGCGAACCCCCGCTCGCGTATGAGAGTATCGTTGATGCGCACCCCGCCCCCGACGAGATCGTCTACGATCCTCTCGGGTGCATCCGTATCGGGATCGAGGACGACTGGATCGTCGCGGTTCACCGGGGCCGGGCCGTGCGGGGAAGATCCTGGGAAGACGTCTTTTATACGCTTCTCTCAAACGGGAGTCTCTCCCGGCTCGACCACGCCGCATACCTCGGCAAAGAACTCTTCAAGGCGGAACTCGCCATCCGGCATAAGAGAAGTTTTGAGCAGGACGGGCCATTCTGAGCGGTCTGTTTTGGTAGATCGTCATGCTCACGGGGGGCGGCTCCCGTCTGGAACTTCACTCCTCACAAATTATAATAATATTTATATATTCATAATATTATTTCTCATGCCCGTGGCAGCGGCGAGTAGTGCCTGACCCTCCTGGTGAGTATCCCGATACCATGGACTGCTGGAAACTGGAAGGCTGTTTGGAATTTTGACTCCTCTCCCTGCCTGGACGCAAATTGTGGTGAGACTGCATGAGGATGAATCCAATCATCGGGTTTGCCGTGATCCTGGCCGTCGGTCTGGTCGCCTTGCCGGCCCTCGCGGCGACCGCCGAAGTTGAGATACGTGGTGGGGCGTACCATCCCGCCGCGCTCACGGTCGAGAGCAACACGACGGTAACCTGGACAAATTATGACGGGGTGAGCCATTCCGTCACCAGCGCGGGAGGGCTCTTTGACTCCGGGCCGATAGAGCAGAACGAGACGTTCGACTACACCTTCATCGATCCGGGGACGTACCCGTACGGGTGCACGATCAATGCTTCAACGCAACGGACACCCATGCAGGGCGTCGTCATCGTCGTCCCGGAGGGTATGGCCGTCGAACCCGGGGAGAATGTGACCGGGAACATGACGCTCGCCGATCTGGTCGGAGAGAATGAGAATCTGACCACCTTCGCGGGGCTTGTCGAGACGGCCGGGCTTACGGAGACGGTGCTCTCCACCGGTGGGCCGTATACGGTCTTTGCTCCCAGCGATGCTGCCTTTGAGGGCCTTGACGAAGACCTCTTTAATCTGGTTTCAAATGATACCGAGATGCTTGACGCTCTCCTGATGCACCATGTGGTGAGAGGGAATTATACCGTGGAAGACCTGAATGCTGCCGGAAACGAGACGGCTCTTGAGACGCTCTCCGGGGAGAACCTCACGGTTGAGGCGGCCGACGGCAGCCTCGCGGTGGAGAACGCCACCATCGCGGTATCCGATCTGGTAGCCGAGAACGGCGTCATCCATATCATCGATGTGGTCCTTCTCCCGCCGGGTCTTGCCCCGCCGGCCGGTGAGGTGAACGTCACGATCATTGAGCCCATGGAGGGCGCCGGCGTCCCCGCCGGGAACGTCACGGTGAGCGTGAATGTGACAAACTTCACGCTGGTCGAACCGACCGGGCAGCCGAACGCGCCGGGCGAGGGACATCTGCACTACTACCTGGACGCCCCGATACCGACGAATGAGAGCGTTCCGGCCATCCCGCCGACCGGCGGTTACGTCGTCTCCACAAACCTCACCCACACCTGGGGGAACGTGACGGCGGGCGAGCACAACCTCTCGGTCCAGGTGGTCAACAACGACCACACACCGCTCATTCCGCTCGTCTTTGATACGGTGAATATCACCGTCGAGGGGAACGAGACGTCCGGAGAGGCACTGGAAGCACGGGTCATCCCCTGAAGACCCCATTTTTTTCCGTTGCGGGATCTCGGAGGTCCGGCATACATGCCGGACGCGAGGGCTTATGTCCCCTCCTCTCCTACTATTCAGGAGAATGGCCATACGCGGGATCAGCAGGGATCTACTTACGATGCTCTTTGAACTCGGGCGGGAGCATCATCCAAACGAGTTTGTTGCCGTATTGCGCGAGAGAGACGGCATCATCCAGGACCTCGACCTGGTGCCGGGCACCGTCGTCGGGGAAGAGAGCGCCTCATTCTTCGTCGATATGCTCCCGCTGGATATCCACCAGGCCGGCAGCGCCCATAGCCACCCGAACGGCGTCCTCTCGCCGTCTTCAGCGGATCTGCGGTTCTTCCCCGGCGTGGGCCGCTACCACATCATCATCGGTTATCCCTACGGGGAGCGGGACTGGCGATGCTACCGGGCGGACGGCAGCCCGGTGCACCTTGAGGTGGTCGAATGACCCGCGTGGTCGCGACGGGAACGTTCGATATCCTCCACCCCGGGCACCTCTACTACCTGGAAGAGTCCCGGAACCTCGGTGACGAACTCTATGTGATCGTGGCCCGGGACGTGAACGTGAAGCACAAACCAAGGCCCATCCTCCCGGAGGAGCAGAGGCTCCGGATGGTCCGGGCTCTGCGTCCGGTCGACCACGCGCTTCTCGGCGACCTGGATGATATGTTCAGGCCGATCGAGGAGATCCGGCCCGATATCATCACGCTCGGGTTCAACCAGCACTTCAACGAGGAGGACCTCCGCCAAAAACTCCGCGATCGCGGGCTTGATATTGACGTCGTCAGGATCCCCGGATATCCCGGCCCGCTTGCCAGTTCATCGAAGATCGTCGAGCATATCTTGAAGACCCGGGGTCCCCACCGTCTCGTTGGCCGTGCCGGAGAGGGGGAGTGATCCCGGGGACGCATCCGCGGGTGACGGCGGTTCATGCAGCAGACGGATGAATGGGGCGGCGACGGAACCAGCAGCTGGCTGAAGGTCTCGTTCCCGTTCCTGCTCTGCGGGTTTTATCTTGCTGCTGTATGGTTCGTCCTGCCCCCGGAACAGTGGCTCCTCCTCTTCGGGGCGATGGTCGCCTACATCGTCCCGCCGCTTGGCCGGGAGACGATCATCCCGGCCTGCATCCTTCTCGGGATTCCCTGGTGGCTGACTGCGTTCACCCTGGCGTTCCTCGATTTCGCCGGCGGGCTATTTATGGCCTGGAACTTCCCGCTGCTCCTGCGGATCCCCCGTCTAGGTCCCTGGGTCCGGCGGTTCATGGAGGCCGGCAGGACCTTCCTCGACCGGCGGCCGTGGCTTGAGCGGCTCTACTTCGTCGGCCTCATTGCTTTTGTGGCCCTCCCCTTTGACGGGTCGGGGAGCATCGTCGGTTCCATCATCGGAAGAATGCTCGGGATGACAAAGGCCGAGGTCCTCTCCTGCATCACCATCGGCGGCATCATCGGCAGTTTCTCGATCGCTCTCGGCATCGACTACGTCACCCACCTCATCCCGGCTGAGGCCGGGCTCTGGATCTCGGTCATAATTCTCCTCGTGATCGGCACCGCTCTCGCTGTGGCGTACCGGGCCCATTCCTGGAGAAAGGAGTCGAATGCCTGATCTCTTTCCCAATCCCCTATTCTGAGGCCCGGGACGGGACGGTTGATGCACGCGGGTCCGGCACCGCTGCAGTCCAAATGGAAAAGGTAATATCGGAACCCGGGGATTGATCAACCAACCGATCGGGTCATCATGGATCTGGATGAGTGTTTGGTGACTCTGCTTGCCCGGGGTGGGCCAGAAGATATGGATCCGCATACAGCAAACGGTTCGCCAAAGGATGCGCCTGCACAGCAGCCTGGCGGTCGTCGGGACTGCGAGAGAGGAGCGGATGCTCTCACCAGCGCGACTGGATCCGTCCTCCCGGGTCTGACTGCTACGATGCTATGGGAGGTGATCAAGACCTCGCTCTCCGGGATCTGCATTGCCGACGGGGAGGGACGTATCGTATTCGTCAACGCTTCGCTGCTTGGCATGTGGGGATATGGCCGGCAGGAGATGATCGGAAGGCCTCTCGACCACCTCTGGTCCACCCCGGGCGAAGGTCTCGACTGCATCGGCCGCGCCCTCTCAGCCGGGCAGTGGAGCGGGCGGATTACAGCCCGACGAAGAGACTCAACCGTCTTTGATGCCCGGATCTCGATCAGCACCTTCCAGGATCCAGGGACAGCCGCTCCCTGGCTTATCATCTCATGCCTTGACGTCTCCGCGCGACGGGTTCCGCACCGTCAGCGGAGCCTTGAGGAGGCCCTTGCGGCGATGCCCGAGCGTTTCCTTGACCTCAAAGAGATGGATAGGGCCATAGAGCAGTCACTCGAGGACCTTGGCCGCGGGTGCGGGGCATGCAGGGCCTACCTCTCCCTCTTCAACAGTTCGAGGACACTGCTTGGCACGACGCACGAGTGGCGTACACCCGAACAGAGGTCCCGGCGCGGAGAGTTCCAGAAGTTCCTCTCAACCGATCTCCCCTGGTGGGTCGAGCAGATTCTGGACGGCGAGACCGTGCACCTGGGTGAGGCGGCCGGAAGGAGGCGGTCGGGAAGGGATGAGCGGGATCTCCTGAAACGGAGCGGTGCGACGGAGATACTGATGATCCCGATCCTGCTGAGAGAGGCGGTCGTCGGCTTTGTCGGGTTCGACCGGAACACTGAGAATGTCAGGTTTACCGACGATGAGATCCTGCTCCTCACTGCGGCCGCCCATCTGATCGCGAGCGCGCTTGACCGAAAACAGTCGGAGTACACGTTCCGTGAGTCGGAGGGTCTCTACCAGATTGTCCTGGACTCCATCACCGATACCGTCACCGTCGTCGATACCGGGCTTACTCTTCTCCTTGCAAACGAGGCTTTCATCGCCTGGTGCGAGGATCTCGGTCTCTCGACGGATGTCGTCGGTAGAAACCTCTTTGATGTCCTGCCGTTCCTCCCTCCCTCCGCAAGGCAGCAATACGAGCGGGTTATACGGACCGGGCGACCGCTGACGTCGGAACGGTCTCTCACCCTCAACGGCCAGGTTGTGGTCCTCCGGGAGATGCGGATCCCGATCTTCGAGGAGGGCGAGGTCGCTATGGTCATCACGATCACAAGGGACATTACCGCTCAGAAGGAGGTCGAAGAACTCAAATCAAAGGCGTACGGTCAGATCGAGCGGAATATGGAACAGTTTGCCCTGCTCGCCGACCATATCAGAAACCCTCTCCAGGCGATCATGGGGCGTGCGGAGTTGCTCGACGATGCCGAGACGACCGAGAAGATCCGCCAGCAGGTGCAGCGGATCAACGCGATCATCGACCAGCTCGATGAGCGGTGGGCGGAATCGAGGAAACTCTCGATGTTCTGGCGGAAGTACTCGTGATTATACCTTCGCAAGTTCGCTCCAGACCCGGTTTCGCTCGATGATGACCCAGTAGCGTCGGAGTTCGGCCTCCGCCGCCCGGTGTTCGGGATACGATCTGCTCACGAGGCGCCAGAACCGCTCCGAGTGGTTCAATTCCTGGAGATGAGCGGCCTCGTGGACGATGACGTACTCCCGCAGGGGTTTTGGGAGGGCCACGATGCGCAGGTTGAAGTTCAGGTTCCCGCGCACAGAGCAGCTTCCCCACCTGGTCCTCTGCAGTCTCACCGTAGTCCGCCCGGACCAATTACGGGCAAGGTCCGGGTATGCTTCCAGGCGGTCTCTGATCTCCTCCTTGAGCAGCTGGGAGAGGTTTCTCCGAAGAGCCGGGGCGGATGGATAGGCGACGGTTTTGCGCGCCTCATCAACCGTAAACCGGGTGCCGGGAACCCTCCGGTAGAAGTTACCGTGCAGGAGGAGCATCTCTTCTTTTCCGCGCCCTTCGGCGGCGAGGCTATCGAGGACCCTGCGCCGCTTCTCGATCCAGGCTGCGTTGCGCTGCAGGAACCCCCTGACATCGAAGGACGGCGGGGCGACCACCCGCAGAGTCCCGTCCGGCCTCACCTGGAGCCTGGCGGAACGAACGGCCTTGCGGATGACGGTCGTTTCGGCCAGGAGCCTGCTTGTCTCTCCCTGGTCCATCTATACTATTTACTAGGGTGACGGAGAGAAAAATTACATGATCCGGCACGAACCTATACCCGATGGCAACAGAGAAGTACGGCAAGGCTCCTCTTTGGGGGTCTCCCCGGGTGCAGTGGTGGTCCCATGAAGGATAAAGAGCTCAAGATCGGCGATATCGCAAGCCTCACCGGGATCTCCGAACGAGATGTCCGGAGACTCGTCCAGACCTATGACAGCCTCTTCACCTACCGGACCGTCGGCCCGGTGAAACTCTTCCCGCCGAAGGCGGTCGATATAGTCAGGGAACTCATAGAACTCTCTGGGAAAGATCTCACGCCCGAAGAGGTCGCTGAAGAGATCCGCTCCGGCAAAAAACCTGAGCCACAGGGGGAGCCTGCGGAGGCGATCGAGAGAGCCGCCGCCCCGCTCCCGCCGGAGGTGGTGTTCGAGATCAGAGCGATGCAGGAGACCCTGGCCCGGCAGGAACGCCAGATTGCTCGTCTGGTGGCTGAACTCGAGCAGGAGCGGGAAGAGAGGCGAGAAGAGGCCGCCAAACTCCAGGAGCGGCTGGATGCACAGCAGAGGGAGCTTGCGGTCGTGGCAGAGTGGGTGGATTACTTCGATCGCCGGATGGACGAGGTCACGCTCCCGGTCTTCGAGCGGGTCCGGCGAACCCTCGGGCGGGGTGACGTGTCCGGTCGGTCGGCCGGCCGTTCCGGGTGACTGGTAGGGTTCTCTCCGGGAACGCATTACGCTCAAGCCAGGTGGGTAGTAATATATATTACGAATATACTACCCGATAACAAATTTTATATGTGATCTTCACCTCCAGGCATCCGAGGTGATAGAATCCATCAGCAGAAAACGGCCACCGTACTGACCCTTGCCATTCAGGCTCTGGTCGTTGGCGGGCTGGTAGCCTGCATAGTCGTTGGAACATCGGATCGGCCGTCTTCCGTCTCGCCAGGCCATGACGCATCGCGTGTCGTTGACCTGCCCGAGAGCGCCTCACCGGCTGCATACGCGATCGTCGCAAATCGGCCGGATCCTTTGGTGATGAGAACTCTGGGTGGGGAGGAACACCCTCTCTCTTTTCACCCCATCATGATCTGCACGGCCGTCGGATAGCGGTTCATGATGGTGTATGCGAGGGGCTTTGATATCCAGAGCCGACCGTTCTGCATCCTCCGGAGAGGGCTGATCTCCTTTAGGATCTGGAGAGCCTGGACTGCGGCCTCGTCCGCGAGGAAGAAACTGCCCGGGACTGTCGAGTCGAAGTAGAAGAGGATCGGAAGCCGGAGTCGGCGCTGCAGGTCCCTCGGCAGGGCTTCCTGCATCCGGAGGAGGACATCACGGTTAAAGTCGTAGCGGTCTCCACCCTTCGTGACGGACGAGGGGTGCTCCTCTGTGAGAAGCCGTGAGAGGCGCTTACGCTCTTCGACAACGCCGTCATTGATCCTGCCGATCTCAAGCCGCATCCATCGCAGGAGGGTCGACTCGTCGCTTGCTGATGGTCGGTTGGACATATCTGTAGTGATCCTTTGCTGGGTACATAGACCAGTCTCTGCCATGTAATATATATCTGGCCCCCATGATCGCCCCGGCAACATCCGGGAGATCCAGAGGGAATGTGCTCTCTGTCTTGCTCGTGGGCTCCATTGGAGCGGGAGAAGGTATATGTATTCTTACTCCATATCAGGCGTTCCCTATGCAACCATTTGAATGCAACTCGACCCGGTATGGCTGCCGACGCTTCTTGGTTCACTACGCTCTCCTGCTCCTTGTCGGCGTTGCAGTCCTCCTTATGATCATCCCGGCGGGCGCCGCCGAGACGTTTGGGATGGACTACGACCCCGCCATCGCCTCGATGATTGCGGAGATCGATGAGTCCGAACTTCGCAACACGACGTCCGATCTTTCGAGCATCCCGACACGTGCCTACGGGTCCGATGGGAACCGGGTGGCGGGCGAGTATATCTTCCAGAGGCTATCCGCCATCCCGGGGCTTGAGGTCGAGTTCCAGGGCGGAGAGGTGAACAACGTCATCGCACGGCTCCCCGGAGCCAACACGTCGTTGAACGAGGTCGTGGTCGTCGGGGCGCACTACGACAGCCTGTCGTCCGATCCTGCCCGTGCGCCCGGTGCTACCGATAACGGGTGCGGGGTCGCGATCGTCCTGGAACTCGCCCGGGTGATGAGCGGCCACTCGTTTGACCGGACCGTCGAGTTCGCGTTCTGGAACGCGGAAGAGGACGGGAGCTACGGCAGCTCCGCCTACGTCGAGAATGCCACCGCTCCGGTCGCGCTCTACTTCAACTACGACTCGGCCTGCTACGACCCTGAAAACTGGTCCGTCCTCGATATCATCTACGACAATCGCTCCCGGGAGGCTGCGGCGCTTCTTGCGGGTTATAACGTCCTCTATGGCACAAACTTCAGCCTGACCCTGAACAACTATCAGACCTGCTCCTCCGACCATATCCCCTTCCAGGCCCGGGGGTATCCGGCCGTGGCGACCCATAGCGATGGGCACGGTCCGGCGCATACCCCGGACGACACCCCCGAGCACGTCTCGTTTGAATACGCAAAGAGAAACGCGGGGCTTGGCCTCTCGCTCATCGCAAAGGTGGCTGGAATTAGGGAAGACGGAAGCGACCTCTTTGTCCAGAAGGCCCGGCCTGCAGGGTGAGCATCCATGCCGTCCCGCAGCTGCCTGCAGGTTGCGTTCCTTGCGGCCTATGGGATCGTTTTCATCCTTGCCCCGGCCGCGGCTGCGCCCTCAGACGCTCCGGGATACGATCCCGGGATTGCGGCGTTGCTTGATGAGGTGGACGGGAGTGAGATCCGAAAGACCGCGTATGACCTGCAGAACTTCTCGACCCGGGCTTACGGGTCCGATGGGAACCGGGAGGCGGGCGAGTATATCTACCAGAGGCTATCCGCCATCCCAGGGCTTGAGGTCGAGTTCCAGGGCGGAGAGGTGCACAATGTCATCGCACGGCTCCCCGGAACCAACGCGTCGTCGGCTGAGATTGTGGTTGTCGGAGCGCACTACGACAGCCGATCGTCTGATCCTGCCCGTGCCCCCGGGGTTACCGATAACGGCTGCGGGGTCGCGGTCGTCCTGGAACTTGCCCGGGTGATGAGCGGCCACTCGTTCGACCGGACGGTCGAGTTCGCATTCTGGAATGCTGAGGAGAACGGGAGGCACGGCAGCCGCAGGTACGTCGAGAACCCGCCGGCCCCGATCGCGCTCTATCTCAATTACGACTCAACCTGCCGCGGGGAAGGGGACCGACCGCGCCTCAACCTCCTCTACGACCAGGGGGCCCGGAGCGCGGCAGAGCTCGTGGTGCACCACAACACCCTCTACGGGACCAACTTCACCCTGACCCGGAGTGCAGCCCCGTTCATCTCGGACCACATCTCGTTCTGGTCCCGGGGCTATCCGGCACTCATGGCGCATGCTCTACCGCAGTGGCCGGCCCATACGCCGGACGATACCATCGATCAGGCGTCGTTTGAGTTTGCCGAGAGAAACGCCCGGCTGGGGCTCTCGGTCCTTGCGAGGGTCGCAAGGATGGAGGGTCTCGTCTCCCCACCCCCGGAGGGTGGAAGCGATCCCGGGGTTTCCTGGCCTATGATGCCAAACTGGGGCGCTAACAATCGCGCAGAAGGGAATAGATGCTCTCTTACGTCCCTTCAACTCTCGATCAATCCAACTGAACTCTGTGGCTGCTCGTAATGCCGGTGAAATGCCTTCCCGGAGCCTGAATTTGGATCTTTCGCCACACCGGATGCGGGGATAAGAACACGCTTTTTATAGCGTCATGACCAACGTAAGACAGTTATGAAAGATTCTGAGATCCTGATGAACCCCAACGATCTGGTCCGTTTTCTCAAGAAGGATCCCGCGGAGTTTACCAAGGAGGATATCATCCGGTTCTGCGAGGCGAACGGGATTGAGATGGTCAACTTCCGCTACGCAGCCGAGGACGGCAAGCTCAAGACCCTTAACTTCGTCATCTCCTCAAAGGACCACCTTGACGCCATCCTCTCGGACGGCGAACGCGTCGACGGCAGCAACCTCTTTTCATTCATTGAGGCCGGGAGCAGCGACCTGTACGTGATTCCCCGCTACCGGACGGCCTTTGTCAATCCCTTTGCCGAGGTGCCGACACTGGAGCTCCTCTGCTCGTTCTACGGTGCCGATGGGAAGCCGCTTGAGAGCTCCCCCGAGTACGTGCTCCGCAAGGCCAACGAGGAGTTCACCCGCCGGACCGGGTACACCTTCAAGACCCTTGGCGAGCTCGAATACTACGTCATCGCTCCCCGCGAGGACCTCTACCCGGGCCGCGACCAGAAAGGCTACCACTCGGCCGAACCCTTCGTCAAGTTCGCGGATCTGCGGGATGAGGCGATGCGCCTTATCGCCCGTGCCGGCGGAAAGATCAAGTACGGCCACTCGGAGGTCGGCTGTTTCTATGCCGACGACCTCTACTACGAGCAGCACGAGATCGAGTTCCTGCCGATGCCGGCGGAGCAGGCGGTCGAGCAGTTGATCGTCGCCAAGTGGATCCTGCGGATGCTCGGCTACCAGTACGGCGTCGATATCAGCTTCGCCCCGAAGATCACCGTCGGCAAGGCAGGGAGCGGCATGCACTTCCATATGCTCGTCGAGAAGGACGGCCAGAACCTGACCGTCGAGGGCGGCAAGTTGAGTCCGCTCGCCCGGAAGATGATCGCCGGCATCCTTGACGTTTCCGATGCCCTGACGGCCTTCGGAAACACCATCCCGACCTCCTATCTCCGTCTCGTCCCCCACCAGGAAGCCCCGACGACGATCTGCTGGGGCGACCGCAACCGCTCGGTCGTTGTCCGCGTGCCCCTCGGCTGGATCGGTGCCGAAGACATGGCCCACGATGCCAATCCCTGCGAGGAAGCGTGGCAGGAGAAGCGGCCGTCGAAGCAGACGTTCGAGTACCGGGTCGCCGACGGTTCGGCCGATCCCTACCTGACCGTCGCCGGCCTCATCGTGGCGTCGCTGCACGGGATCGAGATGCCCAATGCGCTCGAGATGGCTGAGCGGCTCTACGTCAGCGGCAACATCTTCCGGCCCGAGTTCCGTGAACGCCTCGCGGAGCTCAAGCAGCTCCCGGCCTCCTGTGTCGAGTCCGCCGAGGCGCTCGAGGCAAAGCGTGCGATCTTTGAGAAGGACGGTGTCTTCCCGGCAGGGATGATCGACAGCCGGATCGCCAACTTGAAGGCCTACAATGACCGCGGGCTGAGCGAGAGGCTCTACGGCAACAACGAAGCCATCCGGGAACTGGTCAACCAGTACCTCCATGTGGCATGAGAGACGGAGAGCCGACTCTCGATATACTTTTTAATCAGCAGAATACGGGCTCCTCTCCGGGGGAGTATTCTCTCTTTTGACCGATGGTTCGGCACGGGCAAGTTATTATTACGGGGGAATCCAGAGAGGGTGACTCCCGGGAGTGAGCGGGATCCCCGGCCGATGCCGTTGAGGTCGTGCGAAACCGCGGTGGTCCGCGCACGCCCGGGCGATGGAGGAACGCGTATGCGAGGTGGAGCAGAAGAGAGTATGGCAGGAGAGGCGGGACCGGTCACGTTTACCTGCTACCGCATCACCCCCGGGGAAGAAGAGGTTCCCGAGGAAGGTATGAACACCTATAGCGTCGTTGTGCTGCTGCCCGATGGGGATGTCAGGCATCAGATCGTCTGGGCCCGGGCCCCGGAGGATATAGGTGATGCGATCCGGGTACCTCCCGGCTCACGGGTGATCATGACCGAGATGAAGAGCCCCATAATCTGGGACAGCGAGCCGATGGAAGAGAAAGAGGCGGCTGTCAAGGCCGCACCGACTCCCTGACCATTTTTAGGTGCGCTGTCTGGATCTCTTAAGTACGCAGGCTCGACGGTAGCGCTTTTGACCCTGCCGTGGACCCGAGGATGCCCTGAGAGGACGGCGCGTCATCCTCAGAGTCTCCTGGCGTTGAGGAGCATGGAGACCACCCCGACCATGGAGACCCCGATGATCGCGAACGTGACCTGTCTATTGAACCCTCCAGTACGGATGGGTGCCGCCCCTCCCGGCTTCGTCCGGGATATCCCGCAAGGTAGATGCGGACAGCAGTTCCACTCCAGGTATCGAGACGGCCGGAGAGTTCACAAGGCTGCCCGCGCCATCGAGAGGTATATGTGGGATGACGTCCCCCGTTCCGCAGGTGATCGGATGGTGAATGTTGCTGGGCAGCAGATGGAAAGACCCACGGAGTACAGCGCAGTCAACCTGCTGAAGGATGCCGGGGTGGACGCCGAACGGTGGAACCGGATCCCGGATGAGGCGACGATCAAAAGGACGGTCGAAGCGATTGAAGCACGAAACATCAGGGTGATTATTGTTGATACGGCAGATGAGGCGCTTCAAGCGGTCATTGACCTGATCCCCGGAGGGGCCGAGGTCATGAACGGCTACTCGACGACCCTGATCGAGATGGGTTTTGACCGGGTCCTTGAGGAGAACCCGAAAGGGTGGCGGGACTACCATGCGGTCATCACGGCCGAGAACGACACCGAGAAGCGGCACGCACTCCGCCGAAAGAGCGTCGCGGCCGAGTACTTCCTCTCCGGCGTCCAGGCGATCGCAGAGACCGGGGAACTCGTCGCGTGCGACAAGACCGGGAGCCGGACGGGGGCCTGGCCTCACGCGGCGGCACACCTCGTCCTCGTCTCGGGGGCAAATAAGATCGTGCCGACCCTTGAGGACGCCCTCCGGCGGTGCCGGGAGTACTGCCTGCCGCTTGAGAACCAGCGTGCGCAGCGTGCCTACGGGATCGGGAGTTATATCGGCAAGTACGTCATCCTCGACCGTGAGGAGACCGACGGGAGAGTCACGCTCATCCTGATCCGCCAGCCGCTCGGGTACTGAAATCCGGCCGTCCTGCCAGGGGAGAGGATCGACGTCCTCATGACAGGCGTTTGCCCGACCACCCTTTTTTGGGTCAACCGCATCCCTCCCTCTCCTCGTGGTCCTGCAGATCTTCGCGAGAGAAGATTGAGGCGCGCCGGGACTCTGGAGCCGAGCGGTGAAACTTCCAGCCGCCGTTTACTCCCAAACTCCCTACGCCCTCACCGGAGATGGCGGACGGCTTTGAGCGGCGGCATCGTGGTGAACGGAGGTGGCCCATCCCTCATCCCGGTCACGCTGGACCCGATGAGCGGCGGATCTTTTTCATCTTTTCGGGTTTGGTATATCAAAACACGCGTGCCAGTTTGATCATGGAGATCGCAGAGATCCTCGACTTCACTGTTCCGCTCTCCAGTATCACGCTTGAGAGGGTTGTTCTTGCCATACTCGTCGCGATCATCGGATGGATTGTGGTGAAGGTGCTCACGTCCACCTTCACAACAGCGCTCTCGCGGGCGTCAAACCTCCCCGGCCTGGTCGTCGAGTTCCTGGCCAGGTTCTTCTCGGTCCTGCTCTATGTAATTCTCGCCCTCATCGTCCTTGCGGCGTTAGGGGTTGACATCTCCTCCATGGTGCTCGGGCTCTCGGCGGTGATCGGGCTGATCCTCGGTTTCGGCCTCCAGGATTCAATCAACAACCTCGCTGCCGGGGTCTGGCTTGCGGCATTCCGCCCCATCGATAAGGATGAGTTCGTCGAGGTCAAAGGCATATCCGGCAAAGTAGTCTCGGTCGGCATCTTGGCGACCGAACTGCTCAAGCCCGACAACACCTACATCACCATCCCGAACTCCCTTGTCTGGGGAAACCCTGTGATCAACTCCTCCAGGATGGAGACCCGCCGCGTCGAGGTCAAGGTCGGGGTTGCCTATGACAGCGATCTCGATACGGCAATCCGGGTCGCCACCGATCTCGCGGCGGCCCACGAGAAGGTGCTCCCGTCGCCGAAACCTGCGGTCGTCGTCACAGAACTCGGCGACTCTTCGGTGGTCCTTGCTCTGCGGGCGTGGACGAAGACGTCCGATGTGGGGGGCGTGCAGGGGGACTTAAACCGCGGTATCCTCCGGGCGTTTCGAGAGGCCGGCATCGAGATCCCCTTCCCGCAACTGGACGTTCACCTGACGGGGGCAGAATAGGCCCTCCTTTCCCCCTCACCGGGTGCGTGCGAA
Source organism: Methanoculleus sp. DTU007 (assembly GCF_001512385.1). Taxonomy (NCBI): domain Archaea; kingdom Methanobacteriati; phylum Methanobacteriota; class Methanomicrobia; order Methanomicrobiales; family Methanomicrobiaceae; genus Methanoculleus; species Methanoculleus sp. DTU007. Next base: position 40,509 of record NZ_LFRO01000074.1, read on the forward strand.
GTCGATGAAACCGTTGTAGGGGTCGGTCGAAAGCAGGCGGACCAGGATCCTCTGCCCGACCCTGAGCCCCTGCTCGCCGAGGACCACTTTTCCCTCGGCCGGCGGGTCGATCAGCCGAACGTAGGTTCCTTTCTCCGAAGCCCCGGTGACGAACGCCTCAAACGTCTCCCCGATCCTCTCCCGGAGGAGGACTGCGGCCGCAGCCTTCCGGACGAAGCGTTCGACCTTCTGCGATGCCTTATCCCGGTCGGTGAGGTGGAGGGCGAGGTCGTCGAGTTCTTCACCGGTATACGGGCATTCATCCCCCTCGATGACCGATTTGATCAGCCGCTGGATGATGATGTCGACGTAGCGCCGGTTCGGGGCGGTGCCGTGGGTGTAGTCGGTGACGGCGAGGGCGAAGTGGCCGATCGGTTGGTCGCCGGGCCGGAACGCGACGTACTCCCCTGCCCCCATAAGTTTCACGACCGTAAGAGAGAGGTCCGGAAAGCGGTCGGGGTCGGCTGTTTTCTGCCGGAGAAGGAACCTGGTGAGCGCTCGAGCGTCCGGCTCAGCCGGCAGGGCCTCACCGCGATCCGCCGCTTCCCGGACGATCCCGTCCCAGTTCTTCGGTGTGCGGACGACCCGGTGGATCATGGGTAGACCGGCACCGTTCAGGAATGCGGTTATGGTGCCGTTTGCCGCGACCATGAACTCCTCGATGAGGCACCGGGCAAGGTTCTGCTCCTGGACGACAAGCCCCCGGACCTGGCCGTCCACCACGAGCGGTTCTGCCTCGATTGTCTCGAGGGCGAGCGCCCCCCTCTCCGTCCGGCGCCTCCTCATCCGTACCGCAGCCTCGTGCTGGAGGAGGATCTGCTCTTCGAGGCCCGGCGTCTCTGCGACTGTGCTGGGGACGGGCCCCTTCCCTTCCAGCCAGTCGCCGACCTCTTCGTAGACGAGCTTTGCGTGGTTTGCGACGATCGCCCGGTAGATCTCGCCGGGTCTCGTGCTCCCGTCGGGGAGGACGGTATACTCGATGACGATCGCCAGTCTCTCCCGGCCGGGGAGGAGCGAGGTGAGGTCGGCCGAGAACCGGTCGGGGAGCATGGGGAACGTCGTCACACCGGTGTAGACCGATGTCCCGTTGTGGGCGGCGTGCCGGTCGGTCGCCGAGTCTTTCGGGACGCGGGAGTCGACGTCGGCGATCGCGACCCGGACGTGGATCTCCCCGCCCTGCCCCTCCTCGCAGACCTCGATCTGGTCAAGGTCCATGGAGTCGTGGTTGTCGATCGAGGACCAGAGGAGCGAGCGGAGATCCCGGAGATTGCCGCCCGGGTCAAAAGGCGCTTTTTCGCTAAGAGCGGAAACTTCCCGGAGGACAGCCGGCGGGAATGCCGGGGCAAAGCCGTACTGCTGCATCGCCGTCCACGCGATGCCCTTGAGATTGACGGGGGGCTGGTCCTGCATCGTGTGAAGATCTCTTTTATGGCATATATAGGAGATGAAGTGCGCCCGGTCACCCCACCTCTTTCTCCCACCAGACCGCCGCGGTCGGCCGGACGGTCCTCTCGACGTACTTCCCGGACTCGGTCCGGCGAAGCGTTCGGCCAAAGTGGTCCACGACCACCGAGAGGTCCTCCATCCCTGGGTTGTGCATCGCCGCCCAGGTCCGGGCGGCCTCTTCGACGGAGTCGTAGACCGCATCCCAGACGGCGTGATAGATCCGGACGTTCGGGTAGATCCCGGCGTCGTGGAGGATGTTGACGAGGTAGATATAGTCCGGGTAGCCCCGTCCGGCAGCCGCCTCCTCCCCAAAGACCGCTCGATAGAGCGCCATCTCCTCGGGGCCCCGCCACTCGCCTGCGTGCCAGAAGAGGTAGACCGCCCGGCGGGCCGCAGCGTCGAGTTTTTCCAGAGCTGCTGCAAGATCGTAGAACCCGAGTGAGAACGCCGCAATGACGACGTCGTGCGGCTCGACGTCCCTCCCGATCACGGTCTCCTCCCAGCGCATCGTGACCGTGGAGTAGTTTGTAAGCCCCTCCGCCGCCATCCGCTCCCGGAGGATGGAGAGCATCCCCTCCGAGGGGTCGAGTGCCGTAACATGGGCGGCGGTCCGGGCGATCGGCACGGCAAGCCTCCCGGTTCCTGCGCCCACATCGAGTACGGTCTCGCCCGGCCGCACCCGAAGGATCGCGAGTTCCTGCTTGGTCGCCTCTTTCTCGTCGCGGCTGACCCTTTGGTAGGATGCGGCGCGCCTGTCCCAGTGGGCTGCGGGATCGCGCCCTTTCTCGACGCGTTCGGGCGAGCTTGAGTATATTGCCTTCCAGAGCTCGTTCCAGTCGATGATCCGATGCATGAATGTTCACTCTCCCCGGAGCGGCATAAACACTCGGGATCTGTCCCTCTCTGGCCACAGAGCAGCCCCCGTACCGGGCTGATGCCGGCCGATCATCCTGGCGGGAGTAGCCTTATGTAGGGTGAACCGCTCCTTGCAGGACAGTGGTGCCGATGAAGACTGCCAGAAGAACGAGGTCTGTGGAGCTCTTCTTCCTGCTGGTCTTTCTGCTCTCCCTTCCCGTATACCTGCTCCGTCTCGTTCCTCCGTACAGCCTTCTCATGGTCTTTAATCCCTTCATCGCGGCCTCGATCCTCACCAGCCGGGAGGAGGGGTTGAGCGGTGTGCGGCGCCTGTGGAAGAGAACCTTTGATTACAGAAGGATCCGGCGAAAGGTCTGGTACATCCCCATCCTTCTCCTGATGCCGGCAGCGATGGCCCTGCAGTATGGGTTGATGAGACTGATGGGCGAATCCATCCCCCGTCTGCAGTTTCCGCTCCTGATGATACCCGTCTATTTTGTGGCCTTCTTCATCCTCGCGATCGGTGAAGAGGTGGGCTGGTCGGGATACGCCCTCGATCCGCTGCAGGAGCGGTGGGGTGCTCTCCCTGCGGGCGTCATCCTCGGGGCGGTCTGGGCCCTGTGGCACCTCGTACCCTACGCCCTCCTGCATCCGCCCCTCTGGGTGGCGGGCCAGTGCCTTGCGACGGTGATGGCACGCGTCCTCATGGTCTGGATCTACAATAACACCGGGGGAAGCGTCTTTGGCATGATCCTCTTCCATGCCATGATCAACATGGGTTCGGTTCCCGACTACGGCTTCCGGTATGATCCCGTCCTGGTCGGCCCCATCCTGGCTCTCATGGCCGCGGTTGTGGTCTTCCTGTGGGGTCCAGAGACCCTGGCCCGTTATTGGTATGGCTGAGCTGACCCGTGGAGTAAGTAATATCCACCGGCACCCGGAATCGGTTACCTCGCCTTCTCGGCATTGCGCCTGGCGGGATGGGTCTAGGGTTGAACGGGGTGCTATCTCTCCTCGAAACGCTTTTTAACGGCCGCCAGCTCCTTGGTGCTCAGCATGCTCTCTGTAAGTGCATAGAGCATTTCCCTCGCTTCTTTCGGGGCGCCCTCCGCTCGTTCAAAGACTGTGCGGAGCTCGTCAGGATCGTATGCCGGGACCATGATCTTGAGCAGATATCCGGCATCTTCTGGAGTGATATCCCGCATGCCGCTCAGGTAGCCACCGAGAGCTCCCAGCAGTTCGTCCTCGGTGGCCGGCCTCCACAACGCGGGCTGAATATCCTCTTCCTCTCTATCGAGGTGGGCGAGATACCCTGCGATGAACCTGTTCAAGGCCCGGTAGTGCTCTAGACCTATCTCCCCAAGCCTCTCGAAGTCTTCAGGCAGGGCCCTGATCTCCTCTAAATGATTTATCAGGTTCTCGAACTGCTCGGAATGCAGGCGGTGCTCTTCCTCCAGATCTCTCGCCCCTCCTGGAATCCGCCTCGACAAAAGGGGGTGGATGAACGTCTCTTCAGCCTCTATATGGATCCGGAGTTGCTCTCGAAACGCCGCAAGGAGGTCGTTGAGCCTCTCCAATGAACTCTCCTCGCTATAATCGGTCCTCCCGGCTTGAATTGCCATCGTGTAGAGAGCATAGCGGTGGGCTTTGTGAATTGATGTGTACAGGTCGGTCTGCCGGACCATTTTTGCCACCCCGGGGTGACCTCCCTTGAGTGCATACGCCTTAAAACCATGGGTTCGGCATCCGTCTGCGTATGCCGTCACCAAATTGGAGAAAAAGAGATTGACTCTCCCCGCCACTCAGTTCCTGAAGCTATGAACCGGTGCGGGGATCCGTCCGCCGCGGTTGATGAAGTCGGCGCAGCCGAACCTGTTCACCGGCTGGATCGGTGCGCGGCCGAGAAGCCCCCCGAACTCGACGATATCGCCGACATTCTTCCCGATCACCGGGATCAGCCTGACAGCAGTGGTTTTATTGTTGATCATCCCGATCGCGGCCTCGTCCGCGATGATCCCGGATATCGTCGAGGCAGGTGTGTCGCCCGGGATCGCGATCATATCGAGGCCGACCGAGCATACGCAGGTCATCGCCTCGAGTTTCTCGAGCGTGAGGGCGCCTCGGTTCACCGCATCGATCATCCCCTGGTCCTCGCTGACCGGGATGAACGCACCCGAGAGTCCGCCGACAAAGGAACTTGCCATGATCCCGCCCTTCTTCACCTGGTCGGTCAGGAGGGCAAGCGCGGCCGTCGTCCCCGGTGCACCGGCCGATTCAAGCCCCATCTCCTCGAGGATCCCGGCGACGCTGTCCCCGACGGAGGGTGTCGGAGCGAGGGAGAGGTCGACGATCCCGAACGGGATCCCGAGCCGCCTCGAGGCCTCCAGGGCGACGAGCTGCCCGGCGCGGGTGACCTTGAAGGCCGTCTTCTTGACAGTCTCGCAGAGGACCTCGAAGTTTTCTCCCCGGACGCTCTCGAGCGCGTGCTTGATGACCCCCGGGCCGCTCACGCCGACGTTGATGACCGCGTCCGCCTCGGAGACCCCGTGAAACGCTCCCGCCATGAACGGGTTGTCGTCGGGGGCGTTGCAGAAGACGACCAGTTTCGTGCAGCCGATGGAGTTCTGCTCCTTCGTCGCCTCGGCCGTCTCCCGCACGATCTCCCCCATCAGTTTCACGGCGTCCATGTTGATCCCGGTCTTTGTCGAGCCGACGTTGACCGAGCTGCAGACCCTCTCGGTCGAGGCGAGGGCTGCCGGGATCGAGCGGATGAGGGCTTCATCGATCGGGGTCATGCCCTTCGAGACGATCGCCGAGTAACCCCCTATGAAGTTCACCCCTGTGTCCCGTGCAGCCCGATCGAGCGTCTTTGCGACCTCTACAAAGTCTTCCTGAGTCTCGCAGGCCCGCCCGCAGACCAGTGCGATGGGGGTCACGGCGATCCGCTTGTTCACGATCGGGATCCCGTACTCGATCTCGATCTCCCTCCCGGTCGAGACGAGGTCTCTTGCCAGCCGGGTGATCTTTTCGTATATATTCTGGTTTAGGGTGTCGAGATCGGCGTCGCAGCAGTCGAGGAGGCTGATGCCGAGCGTGATCGTCCGGACATCGAGCTTCTCCTGCTCGATCATCTGATTTGTCTCGTTCACCTCAAAGAACGTGACCATGGCGATACCTCAGATTCGGTGCATTTTCGTAAAGATCTCTTCCCGCTGGCACCGGATCTTGACCCCGATCGCATCGCCGAGTTCTTCGAGTTCGGTCACCATCTCGGCGTACGGTTTTGACGACCTGCTTGTATCGACGATCATCATCATATTGAAGTAGCCCTGGACGATCGTCTGCGAAATATCTTCGACATTGACCTGGTTATCGGCGAGGTAGGTGCAGACCTTCGCGATGATCCCGATGGCGTCCTTTCCGACGACAGTAATGATAGTCTTACTCATGCTCTTGCCCTGTTATGGTATTGGCTCTCCCCAGGGATTAATCCAGTTCTAACAATATGGAAGGAACTGGTCGGCCCTCCCTGAAACTGAGGAGGTATGGTTACTCCTTTGGGCCGACCACTCCTCGCATCCGAGATCATCACCTGACCGCCTGGGATTGCAGTTGCCATTTTGGGCCCCCCGATCCCCGGAGAATAGTCCAAATACGTTTGCAGCGGATCAGTATCTCGTATGGTATCCGGCATCGGAATAAAGGCGCGGGCATTTGCCGAACTGATACGGCTTGACCTGGCCTTTGGTGCCGGTTTCTTCCTCGTGGCCGGACTGGTCCTTGCCCTTGGAATGATGCCCCCGCCGGAGATGGCCCTTGCCGGTTTTATCATGCTCTTTTGCATTTCAGGGGCAGCAAATATCTCAAACGATTATTTCGACCGGGAAGTCGACCGGATCAATCGGCGAGACCGCCCTCTTCCCTCGGGGAGGGTGACCACACACGAACTCTGGGGCCTGTTCTCTATCTCCACCCTCTTTGGGCTTGTTGCCACTGCATTCTTCGGTCTTTCAGTGCTGGCTCTTGTCATTCTCCTCTGGTTTGTTTCGCTACTCTACAATGTCAAAATAAAGGATTACGGCCTCGCAGGCAACCTTGTCGTCGCATTCTGCGTCGGCATGACCATCGTTACCGGGGGGATAACGGTAGGGGCGGTGAGCGGCCCCGTGCTGCTCTTTGGGGTCCTGGCATTCATCTTCGACCTCGGCGAGGAGATCGCGTCCGATGCCATGGATCTTGAAGGAGATAGCCTGCAAGCCTCGCAGAGCCTTGCGAAGACAAGGGGCAGGAAGTTCGCGCTCCGGACCGCAGGCATCCTTTTTGCAACGTTCTTTCTGCTGACCCTGGTTCCTTTCTTCACCGGCTGGTTCGGGTACGGGTACCTGCTCCTTGCCGTCATCCTGGATCTCTGGATGATCCGGTGCACCGTCCGTCTTCTCACGGACCGTTCAATCGAAGAGGGCCGTATGCAGGTCCGGCGGCTCTATCTCTCGTGGGGAGCCTTCGTGATTGCGCTGGTTATTTACCGGATCCTTATAGGGCCCTCCTGAGAGCCTCCGGAACTGACAGCAACCCGGGCTGCAAACTTAGCCGAACGCGGGCTCCTGCTCTTTGAGTTGACCAGCTCGTCTGCGGCGAACGCGTGTGCGGCCGTGCCGGGGCCGAACGCCGCTGGTGTCCCTCCCCCTAAACGCATCTCGTTTTGCTGCCGATGACGGCGAGAGCCGGTTGTGTGATGCGCTCTGCCTCAGCCTCGCCAAACCTCCATTCCAGCAGTGCCTGCACTTCCAGCTCGAACGAGGTCCCGGCATCGATAATCGCCTGTTCGAACATTCCAGGCGCCACCCTGTCGAGCAGAGGGCGATACCCGGCTCCAAAGCGTGCGAACGTATCCGGCATCCTCTATGTTTGGGTCAGAGGACTGGATTTATGCAACACGGCACCGCCTCAGATAGGCATAAATATCCGGCGTGTTATGGGCACGCTCTCAAAGGAGGGGATCACGCTGTGAGGAAAAGAGTTATTTTGAGAGGGTTTGTCTGCGTTTGTCTTGCCCTGCTGGCTGTTACATCCGGTGTGGCGGCGCAGCAGACACAACCTTCTGTAATGAATAATACTACCGCCCCATTGGTCTATTCCCTGGAGGAGTTCGAACTCAGGACAGCCATGGACAAGCTATGGACCGAGCATGTTGTCTGGACACGTATGTACATCATATCATCGCTTGAGGACGCTCCGGATACCAATGCCACCGCAGCACGGCTCCTCTCGAATCAGGAGGATATTGGCGATGCCATCAAGCCCTTTTACGGAGAGGAGGCCGGGGATAACCTGACCGCATTGCTAAAGGAGCATATCCTGATTGCGGTTGATATCATTGAGGCTGTGAAGGCGGAGAACACATCACAGGTGGAAGCCGATTCGGCGCGGTGGAACCAGAATGCAGATGAGATCGCTGTATTCCTTGCTGATCTGAATCCATACTTCGAAGAATCGGCCATAAGGGAAGCGCTATACATGCACCTGGCGATGACGAACGATGAAGTCGTTGCACGCGTAAATGGAAACTACACCGCTGATATCGAAGCCTACGATGAGATCTACGATCAAATTCTCGATCTCTCGGATACGCTATCAGATGGGATTGTGCAGCAGTTCCCGGAGCGATTCGGGAAATAATTTTTTGGTGTGCCGGCCGCCTCTGGAATTTGCTCTGGCGGCCCGGCACCCGTCTCCGGGAGCGCCTCCCTATCGTTGTGAATTTCAGGACGAACACTTACGACAGCAACGGGAACCCGAGAGCGGTCATCGAGCGGTTCAGCGATGATATCTACATTTTTTACAAAAGAGGCATTTTTGACAGGATTTTTCGCCGCATCCAGCTGATGAATTCTAAAAATAGTTAAACTGATGGATCATTCCATTGCAACGAAGGCAGATTTGCCAACCTTGGCATAGACCCCGCAGACCGGGCAGATATAATCATCCGGCAAATCCTGGAACGCAGTGCCGGGTGCGATGCCGTTCTTGGGTTCTCCCCGTTCGGGATCGTATATGTAACCGCAGACGACGCACAGATACCTCCCTGACCTCGCAGCAAGGGCTTCAAAGGCGGTCTTTCCGGCTCCACATACCGGGCAGGCATAGTCAGCAGGAAGGTCCGTAAACGCAGTCCCTGGTACGATACTCTGGTGCGGTTCTCCCCGCTCGGGGTCATAGATGTACCCGCACACAACACATTTATACGGCTGAGCCTTTTTTCCCATAGCCCTCTCCTCTGTATCGCTCTGGATACAACGACTTCGCATATGGCAAAGGTTATGATAAAGCTATGTATAGGCAGAGAAGAACAGCGCCGGGCACTAGCCACTGCCGACCCCGCCCGATACCTCACTTCGTTCAACCTCGCCCGGGAAGGCGATCACCCTCTTCGGGCCGACGGTTCAGGTGCGCCTGAATCCTGTCCGGCCAGCGCACCCTCGCATCGCTAAGGCTCCGTCAGGAACCCGGTGGCCGGACGGACGAGCAGTTCATGACGTCTTTTCGATCAGGGGTTTCCTGTTGCGCCCAGGTATTTCGAGCTGCCTGCCTCTGGTGTTCAGGCCCGCCTCGCGCTTACGGCAACGAGGATGGTCCCGACAACGAAAACAATCGCTCCGGAAGCTGCCCAGGACGGGGATGGGCCGACGATCTCCTCGCAGTTTGCGATGCAGAGGATCGGACGGATCCGGAGGATTCCTGTGCCCTGCAGGAACCACAGCAGGCCGAGAAAAGCCATAAATGCGCCGATAATTGTCCCTGCAATCTGTCTTGCACTCATGCTCGATCGAGCGCCGTTCATCGATATTCGATAAAATACCTTCTCCCTTGCAGGGTTGTGATACAGCCCGACGCACATTCTGGGCTATGGGTGCGGTAGGCATGTCGGACGGCTGCACAATTTGTCAAACAACCTTCATCTCTCCTGAAATCCCACAAGGATATCAATAAAGGGTCCCGGGAGCAGCATGGATCATCGGAAGAACATCGTCCTCATCGGGATGCCCGGTGCGGGGAAGAGCACCGTGGGCGTCGTCCTTGCAAAAACCATCGGCATGCAGTTCATCGATACGGATATCCTGATCCAGGAGCGGACCGGGAGGAAACTCCAGGAGATCCTCGATCAGGACGGGCCGGATGCATTCAAGCGGATCGAGGAGGAGACGATTCTCTCCCTCCACCCTCGCCGTGCGGTGATCGCGACCGGCGGGAGCGTGGTCTGCAGCGAGGCTGCGATGGCGCACTTAAAATCGATAGGGGTGGTCGTGTACCTCAAGATCGGATACGACGAGATGGTAAAACGGCTCAGGAACATCACAACACGGGGGATCCTGCTCCTTCCGGGCCAGAGCCTCCGCGAGATGTACGAAGAGCGTGTCCCGCTCTATGAGAGGTATGCCGACCTCACCGCCCCGTGTTCGGGCCGGGATCTTGAGTCCGTTCTTGAAAGCGTGCTCGAGGCGCTGTGAGATCCGGGGATGCCGGATACCCCCTTCGAGCCCGGGCTTAGTGCCGTGGTCGAAGGTTACAGAACCCACGCGGCGCTACCGTACGAGATATCCGGCGAGATATCGCAGGTAACAACGATCATGCATATCGAGTATCCCGAGATCGGCGTCTGCGGGCTCTCCTGCCGGCTCTGCCCCATGTACAACACTGAAGCGGAGAGCAGGTGTTTCGGGTGCAAGAGTCCGACCAGGATGGCCGTCGGCTGCCCGTTCATCAGATGCGCCGTGAAGAGGAGGGGGATCGAGTTCTGCTGGGAGTGCGACGAGAGCGAGACGTGCGAGAAGTGGAAAAACCACAGGGAAGCCGGTAAAGTACGCGACTCTTTCAAGTGCTACCAGACGCTCGAGGCGGATATCTCGTTCATCTCCCGGCACGGGGTATCCGAATTCCAGAAGATTCAGGAGCGGCGGGGGTTGTTGCTTGAGGAGATGCTGAACAACTTCAACGAAGGCCGCTCGAAGAGTTACTACTGCATCGCTGCAACCGTTCTGGAACCTGGAGAACTTGAGGAAGCGCTCTCCCGGGCAAAAGAAGAGTCCGGGGGGCTTGATATCAGGGCGAGGTCGAAGGTTCTTCACCGGAT
>NZ_LFRO01000019.1:0-12823 GCF_001512385.1 Methanoculleus sp. DTU007
CCCCACGGCACCCGGATGTCGAGATCCATCCGGCACTGCTCCGCCACAATGTTCGCCTTCTCTCCGCCCTCGATGCGCCCAGGGTTGAACATCAACCTGGTGAGGATCTCTTCTCCCCCCTCGATACCGAAGACGTCGCGGAAGACCCGGGCGGACTGGGTGATAAGAGGCTGCAGGTCTTTTCCTGGCGGGAAGGGATGCGCGTGGAGCTCCCGCAGGTAGCCGATGAGATCGAACGCCGCCATAACAGCACTCTTCCCGACGATAGGATAGAGCGAACTGTGTCCCGGTTGGCCGCGGAACGAGAGGTTGATCCGGTAGAGGCCTTTCTGGCCGATCCCCGGGCTGAGTGCCGGAGTTGGTTCGGCGATCAGGCATTCGCGGGGCTTGAGCAGATCCTGTGCAAGCAGCGACCGGATCCCATATTCCCCGCCGGTCTCCTCGTCGCAGACGAAAGCAAGCTGCACCTTTGGGTCTATTCCCTCCTCGATCAGGTCACGGTACGCGGTAAGGAGAGCGGCACACCCGCCTTTCATATCGGTAGCGCCCCGCCCCCAGACGTAGCCGTCGCCAATCTCCCCGCTGTAGGGGTCGTGTCTCCAGTCATCGGGGATGGCAGGGACTACGTCGACGTGGCCGCAGAGGAGGAGCCGGGGATCGGGTTCGGTCGTGACGAGGTTATCACGCCCGCCAGGGTTTGAGACAATCCGGCTCTTCACTCCAAGCGCATCAAGGAACTCCCCGATGAATGCGACGATATCTGCGGTGTTCCCTGGCGGGTTCTCGCTCCTGATCTGGACGAGCGATGAGGTGAGGCGGGCGACATCCATATGCGGGTCTCCTTACGCAGATCTGCTTGCTACATATTCGTCAAAGAGGCGGGCGAGTTTCGAGGTCTTGTAGAGCTGTTTGATAAACTTCGGGTCGAAGAACTCGTCGATGAACATCGAGAGGTACTCAGCCGGGATAGCCTTTTTCTCGTCGGGGTTGAGCACAATGCGGAAACTCCGATACTGAGCAGGGTCCTCACGGTCGTAGATGCCGGACCAGAGGATCGGGAGTTCCTCGAATACGTCCGGGTGCTTTTCTTTGAGCCAGTTGATGAATTCGGGGAAATGCGCCCGCTCACCGACCTTCTCCTCGTCCAGGCGCCACCGCATGTACTCCATGCTCATGATGTTTCGAGGCGACATGTAGTTGTAGGCGAGAACACTGAGGGTGTAATCAATGTGGGCAAGAGCATCAGTGAAGTAGAAGTACAGGACCGGGTGAAACTCGCTGGGATTTTCTAGAATTAACGATTTGTTGTAGAACATCTGCATGACGCGAGCATACTCGTTCATTTCTAGCATACTTCTTCCTATTGGGAAGAATGGTACAAAAAAGTACCCCTCTCATACAGTGGTGGGACCGGCAATCCCGGACAAGGGGGAGGGGTTATCCATTGCCTGTTGGCAGGTTCTGGCCTTGCCCAGGCAAGGCGCATGACCCTGGTTCCGTCTGTCGCTTCAGTTACGGTTCCGCCTATGATGACGGTATTCACGTGAAGAACGGCTTACGCCTGCTCACGGCTTCCCTGAATGCATCTTCAAGTTCTTTGCCGTGCTTGCCTCTGGTATCCACCAGATTGTCGCTTCGCAGAAGACAGGGCTTGAGTTTGCCATCCGACGTCACGCGCAGGCGGTTGCAGAATGCACAGAATTCCGTGTTGTGGAGAGGCCGGACCACCTCAACCTCAGCACCATCGAGGCAGTACTTTTTGCGGTGATGCATCCTGCGGGTGACGACCCGGGTTGCCTTCTCATTGAGTTCCTGCTCGACGCTGTCCACATCGCCGTGGAACTTGCACTCGTTGAACTCCATCAACTCGATGACCTGCAGGATGAGGTCACGCTTGCCGCGGACAAAGGCCATGAAGTCGTCTACCTCATCCTCGTTGATGCCTTCAAGGAGCACCATATTGATCTTGACCGGAGTGAGGCCGACCTCGATCGCCGCATCTATCCCGGCGAGGACATCAGCGAGGCAGTCCTTCCCCGTAATCTGGCGGTAGCGCTCGGGGCGGAGCGTATCGAGACTGACATTCACTCTGGCAAGACCGGCAGATTTGAGTTCAGCCGCCATTTTTGCAAGCAGCGTCCCGTTCGTCGTAAGGGAGGACTCGACGCCCGGCGGCACCGAACGAATGATATCCACGAGATCGCGGCGGAGCAGGGGCTCCCCGCCGGTAAACTTGACACTCTTGACGCCGAACTGTACGCCCACCCGTATCAGTTCGGCGATATCCTCAGCGCTCATCTGCTCCTCCGGGCTCACCTCGCCCTCAGCATGGCAGTAGATGCACCGCAGGTTGCACCGGGAGGTCAGACTGATCCGGAGATTGGTCACGGTTCGGTTATAGGGGTCCTTCAGCACCATCGCATGTTCCCTTGAAGTTCTTCGCAATTATGTAGGTCTCGGCACTCCCTCGCCGCGTCGCCTTCGTTCGATACCCGCGGACAGAGTGGAAGTGCTTCCTTACTTCGGCAATCAATTCCCCGAAGAGCTCGCCCTGGAACGATTTGATCACCATATTTCCGCCAGGCTTTAAGATCGTGCATGCAAACGCTAGGGCCTCCTCACCGAGCCCAATCGCACGGGCCTGGTCGTAACTCTTCTGGCCGGAGAGTTTCGGCGAGGCATCGGAGACCACAACGTTGACGACGCCGTCAGCCTCCTTTCGGATGCGTTCCTGGACAAGTGGGTCGGTGAAGTCTCCGACAATGGTGGTGACCCCTTCGAGTGGAGCAATTGGGTTGAGATCCACGCCGATGACCTTGCCTTTCGTCAGATCGCGGAGTACCTGCAGCCAGCTTCCCGGTGCCGCCCCAAGGTCGACGATGTTATCGTCGGGCCTGATGATCCCGTTGCGCTGCTGGATCTCCAGCAGTTTGTATGCAGCCCGCGCCCGGTATCCGGCCTTCATCGCCTTTCTATAGACGCTATCTTTTGTCCATTGAGAACCCATCGCAAGATCTCCCCCCATTTGGGCTGGCAGGCGGTTGCCTGTACTATCGAAGTAACCAGAAGATTATGTATAATGTATGATTCAGGTCATCATGAAGGCAATGGTTCCATCTGGTTCGCGGAGCGCATAGCAATTGGCGCATATCGTAAAGCACTATAATGAATAACGCGATTATATACTCTAGACGAGATTTTGATAAGGGGTCAGAATGTTAAAGGCAACGATTGATGCAGAAATATTCCGGGAATCCATCGACGCAATCGCCGCACTGGTGACGGAGTGCCGCCTGCACACGGCAGAAGATCAGATCTGGACGCGGACCGTCGATACCGCAAACGTGGCCATGGTCTCCCTGAACCTCCGGAGCACGGCGTTCAACTCGTTCTCGGCGACACCCGGGGAGCTGGGTCTCGATATCGCGAAGATGAAGAACATCCTCGGTATGATGGGGAAGGGCGACGCGTTGACGCTCAATCTGCTCGATGACGAGCGGAAGCTGGAGATGAGTTTCGGAGGCTACCGCTACTCGGTCACGCTGCTTGACGTCAACACCATCCGCAAAGATCCAAATCCGCCGGGGATCGAGCTTCCCGGAAAGGCAGTCCTCTCGGGCGACGCGCTGAACAACGCCATCAAAGCGGCTGCCGTCATCTCCGATAAGATCGCGCTCGGGATCGACCCGGATAGCATGACCTTCTATATGGAAGCGGAGGGGGACACCGACCATATCAAACTCGCACTCGGTGAGGACGAACTTGTTGCCTTGAACCCGGTTCGGGCACGTTCCCTCTTCTCAATAGATTATCTGAAGGATATGGGCAAGGTCATGGCACGCGCTGATGAAGTGGAGGTCTATCTCGGCATCGATCACCCCGTACGGTTTGCCTTTGACATTGCGGACGGCAACGGCCGCGTTGAGTATCTCCTTGCTCCTCGGATTGAGGCTGATTAATGGATGTCGTACTGGACCATAAAGAACTCACCAAATACCCATTTTTAAAAGAGTCACAGCAGCTGGCCCGTCGGCACGTCGAGTCGCTCGAGGAATTTCTCGCAAGTGGTTCGGGAGCCATGGCGCTCGAACGGGCAAAAGATCGGATCATCGCCGCTCTGAACTCAAAGAGAAGTTTCCAGGACGAGACCACACAGAACCTCAAACCCGAGCTTGAGATTGCGAGTTACGCCCTTGCCCGGGTGCTGGTCTCCTGCATCGGAGATCGCTCCCTCATCGATCGGCTTGCCCGTTACGAGGCAGAGCGCGCTTCGTTCTTTCTTGAGAACGACGATCCACTGATCCGGCAATTCGTTGCCTGGAGCATCGGGATCAATACCGAGGCAACAACCCTGCCGGTCACCGAATACGTCGAACTGGTCTCCCGCATGCGCGACCGGCGTTGGCGGCTCGTGAACAGGGATGTACGCCAGGGTGCGGTCCGCCTTGAGCCGGGCGATATCGATGAGTTGATCCGGGAGCGGATCCGGTTCATCCTCGTAGATCAGCTGCCGCTTCGGATCCCGCCCGCGATCTGCGAGCGCCTCCGTCCGATTGCAAACGAGATCACTGCGTTGCAGCAACAACAGATTCTGGAACAATTCGGCGATATCGAAGAGGAGGCATTCCCGCCCTGCATAAGTGCGCTCATCCAGGCGATCGGTGCAGGGACAAACCTGACACACATGGGTCGGTTTGCTATCACGTCGTTCCTCCATACGATAGGTATGAACACCACCGGAATCGCGGAGATCTTCTCACGGGCGCCCGACTTCGACCTGGATATGACGATGTACCAGGTGGAGCACATCTCCGGCCGTGGGGGGACAGAGTATACGCCGCCGTCATGCGCCACGATGCGCACCTTCGGGCTCTGCACCAACAAAAACAAAGACTGCGAGCGGATCAGCCATCCCTTGAGTTACTACCGTTTCAGAAAGAATAGCAAAAAGAGACCTAAGTAACTGATCTTTGCTGAGCAGTTACTGATTCGCGATCCAGTGCCGGGCGATGAATTCTCGAACGATCTGCGCGGCCACCGTTGCCGTCTGTCCGGTATCGAACGGAGCGACCTCGACATAATCGAACCCGACAGCATCCGGTGCAAGGGCCCGCACGATCTCGCGGATATCAAGCGGTGTCAGCCCGAACGGTTCAGGCGTGCCGAGGCCGGGCGTGAGGCAGCAGTCGATCGCATCGGCGTCGATCGAAAGATAGGTCCTTCTCCCGCCGATATGCTCCCGGATCTCGCGGAGGATATCGGATATGCCTCGCTCCCGCACCGTATCGGCGGTATAGAGCCGGGTCTCTTCTGTTGCGAACTCAAACTGTTCACGGTCCCCGCTCCGTGCGCCGATGATGACAATATCCTTGACCGTATCGAGGACGCGCCGGGTGACGCAGCCGTGGCTGTAGGGTGTCCCATCGAGTTCGTCCCGGAGATCCAGGTGCGCGTCGCAGACGACGTAGACCTCCGGCCGGACGGCTCTCACCGTGCCGATTGTGGCTGTATGCTCGCCGCCGAGCATCACCGGGATCTTGCCGTCGCCGACGATATCGCCCGCAACGTCAGCCACCTGCCCAACAACCTCCTCCGGCAGCCGGGAGACTTCAAGGTCGCCAAGATCCACGACCGGAACCTCGAAGAGGTCTATCCCGGTCGACGGCTCGTAAGACTCAAAGTTGAACGAGAGTTCTCGAATCGCCCTCGGTCCAAATCGCGTTCCCGGTCTAAACGACGTCGTGCCATCGTAGGGAACGCCGAAGATGGCGTAGCGGGCGTCCTCATAGGACGCATCCGCGTCCGCAAAATGGAGATGAGCAAGCTCATGCATGCCCGTCTTTGATAGCCAGTATTGGTCACTCAAGTTTCTTCTTACCCAGGGATGAGATGTACGCGATCTCCTGACCAGGCTCTAGACCGGCGACCTGTTCCTCACTTACGGTCAGCTCGAACATCTCAAAGTCCTTGACATCCATGAGCTGGAGGGTTGTACCGGCAATCGAGATAACCTGCGCAATCTTTCGCTCTACTACGGGGACGTAGGTCTTTGCCGAGACCGGCTGAACGATCGAACGCTTGACGCCGTCAAAGATGCCGATGCAGTCTATTCTGGATTTTGCTGCCCCATGCTTCCCTGGTTTGGATGTAGCGATGGCGACAATCTTGCACGGCTCATCATCAACGACGACATAGCGTCCCTCTTTCAGCTTTCCAACTTCAGTCTGTTCCTTCATATTGACTCACTCGATAAAACGCGTGATTAATGTATCTGGATTACATTACATAAATACACCGTAGAACGAGGGAAGGTACGAGGGCTTTGATGGAGTTCATCCGGGCATGTGACGACCTGGCCGGGGCCGTCCGGGATGCAGTGGCCGGCATGGTCGGAACGCCGGAAGCAGGGGAGTATGTAAAGATGGGCGCAGACGGAACGCCCACCAAAAAGATCGATCAGGTTGCAGAGGATATCGTTGTCGACTACTTTACGCATCATCCGTTCTGCCGCCGCCTGATCAGCGAGGAACTCGGATGTGCCGAGATGGGCGGCGAGAGCGGCACTATCTTCCTCGATCCGATCGACGGCACCTATAACGCTGTGGTTGGGATCCCCTTCTACGCCATCTCCATAGCGTATGCTGAGGATGGCGTCGTACAGGCGGGATACGTCCAGAATCTCGCCACGGGAGAGACATTCCATGCCGTCCGGGGAGAAGGCGCTTACCTTGACGGGCGTGTCATCCACGTCTCGAAGGTATCGCTCCTCGAGAAGAGCGCCATGAGCGTCTACGGCCGGAAGTTCGACCCGACCCGTGTTCTCGGGATCAACCAGAAGATCCGGCGGTGGCGCCTCCTCGGCGCATCCGCGCTCGAACTCTGCTACGTAGGATGCGGCCGCATCGATGGATTTATCGACGTGCGGGGGACACTCCGCGTCACGGATGCGGCCGCCGGAATGCTGGTCTGCGAGGAGGCGGGTGGGAGGATCTCCGATCTCGATGGAAACACCCTTACCTTCCCTGACGAGGTCTCCGTCGGGAGGAGCCTCGTTGCCACGAACAGCATCGTGCACAACAAAGTCATCGAGTATCTGAGGTAACCTTGGAATGAAGGCTGTACTGGTATCCCGTATCGACGATACGGACGCGCTCCGTTACACTGCTGAACTTGCCCGGGATCTCGAGGCTTTGGGGCACGAGGTTGCTCTCGAGGAGGGAACGGCAAGAGAGATCGGAGAGAAGGGCATCCCCTTTGAGGACTTCTCGGGCGACCTGGTCGTGGTCGTCGGGGGCGACGGATCGGTCCTCCTCACCGTTCATCAGATGAAGACGCAACTCCCGGTCATCGGAGTAAACTGGGGTGAGGTGGGGTTTCTTGCGGACCTCGAGCCCGACGAAGCGCGTGCGTTCTTTGCCGCACATAAAACTGGATTCCAGGTCGAGCGCCGGATGCGGATCAGCCTCTCGGTCGATGGAAGATACTTTGGGGATGCCCTCAACGAGGCGGTCATTGTCACCGATCGGCCGGCAAAGATGCTCAGATTCACCGTCTACGTCGACGGGACGCCTGCAGAACGGGTCAGGGCCGACGGCCTGCTTGTATCAACCCCAACCGGATCGACTGCATATGCTATGAGCGCAGGAGGGCCCATCATCGATCCGCAGATCGAGGGGATCCTCATCATTCCGCTCGCTCCCTACATGCTCTCGTCCCGACCGCACCTCATCAGCACGAGGAGGGATCTTGAGATCAGGCTTGAGACCGAGAAACCGGCTCACCTCGTCATCGACGGGCAGAGCACGTTCGAGCTCGAGCGAAATGCCACCGTAACGGTCAGGAAATCGGACCAACCGGCCCTCTTCGTCCATACTGACAAGCCTTTCTTTGAGAAGGTGAATCACAAACTGCGCAATCTCTGACCCTGTTGATACCCAAACAGAGATTTTATGAATGACCACGGGGACTATCTCCACAGAGGAGTGAGATATGGAAGACCAGATGCGTACGAAGATCCCGTATGCGGAGATCGCAAAGACGCTGCAGGGAATCCTCAACCTGCGAGGCTCTCCAGTTGCGGTCAAGTTTGCAAAGAGCCCTGAAGGTATTCCCGAAGGAGTCAAGCCGATCGAGGAGACGATCCGCCATTGCCAGATGATCAGCAAAGCCCGATTCGACGGTGAGATCTTTTACGCGACCGGCGACAAGCACGTCTGCGCGGGGGGTGGGTGGGCCCTCGGGCTGAAAGAACTCACCAAAAGCCTCCGCAGCGGGGAGTTCTACCACAAACTTGGCAAGTTCGAGAGTTGGGCCGCCTGTATGCGGACCATCCAGCAGGTGCCGCACGTCCCCGAACTTGAGACCTACGCGACGGTCTATGCGCCGCTTGAGAAGACGCCGTTTGACCCACACGTCGTCGTCATCGTCGCCCAGCCCCGGGAAATGCTCAAACTCGCTCAAGCCACGCTTTACCATCTTGGCGGCCGGATCGAGTCCTCGATGTCGGGGATTCAGTCGGTCTGTGCGGACGCGACCGCGCAGCCCTACCTCACGGGCAGAATCAATTACTCCCTCGGCTGCGATGGCTCGCGCCGGTTCTCCGGAATCGAGAATGACGAGCTCGTTATGGGCATTCCCGCCGAGATTCTCCCGGAGTTTACCCGGGCTCTCTCGATCGTCGCCGGTGCTCCGGGATCGGTGTAACGACCAACCCCGATATTTCACTCATTTTTGCAAGCGGGAACCTCAACGGTTGGCCTGCTGAATTGTACAAGGCTTATCTTCCCAGCAGGTCAACTATTCAGCAGGTGGTTTTTTTGCGGGTATCCATGAAGCTCGAGATGAAGGATCAGCCCGGACAGCTGGTCGCGGCCCTCAAACCGATCTCAACTGTCGGAGGAAATATCATTGCAGTTATACATCAAAGGGAGATCTCCACGGCCGCAGAGACTCTGGATGTCCAGATCGTGCTGGAACTCCCTGAAGGGCGGCTGAACACTCTTCTCGAACTCCTCCGGGAGCAGGGTGTCAGCGTCGTGCGCATCGGCGAGGAACGTCTCCTCTACGAATGCACGCTGATCATGATCGGCCACCTGATGCACACGGATCTCTCCGATACTGTCGACCAGATCGACAGGACCGGTTCTGCGGAGGTGACCGAACTCTCCCTTGTCATGCCTGCCATAGACTCCCCCTCCTCGGCCCGTATCACCATTCGTTCGACCACCAGGGCTGAGGCAAAGAAGGCGATCGAGATCCTGCGCGGCGTCGCGAAGCAGAAAAACCTCCTCATCATCGAACCTCTGGAGGAAGCATGATGCGGATCGCCATTCTTGGATTCGGCTCCGTCGGCCAGGGGGTTGCCCGGGCGCTCCTTGCAAAAGACCTCAATATCACCGTCACCGGTCTTGCCGACTCGAAGAGCGGGATCATCGATGCCGAAGGGATCGACCTTGCGGCGGCGCTCGACCGGAAAGGGAACGGCACTCCCTGCGGCAATCCAGGGATCAGCCCCATGGATGTGGTGGCAAAGGCGGACTACGATGTTCTCGTTGAGGTGACCCCGACGAACGTGGAGACTGCCGAGCCGGCACTAAGCCACATCCGGGCTGCCCTTCAACGCCACAAACACGTCGTCACCTCAAACAAAGGCCCTATAGCAATTGCCTACCCGGAACTCCGGGCTCTTGCAGAGAAAAACGGCGTCTTCCTGAAGTATGAGGCGACTGTCTGTGGGGCGATCCCGCTCATCCATGCCCTGCAGGAGGGGCTCGCGGGAAACACCATCTCCCGACTATACGGGGTCTTCAACGGTACCTGCAATTACATCCTTACCCGGATGGCTAAGGACGGCCTCACCTACGAACAGGCTCTTGCCGAGGCCCGGGAACTCGGGTATGCTGAGGCGGATCCGACCTACGATGTCGAAGGCATCGACGCGGCGATCAAACTGGTCATCCTTGCAAACACCATCCTTGATATGCAGACCACGCTTGACGATGTAGAGCGGACGGGGATCACCCTTCTTACACCCGACGCCTTGCGGCTTGCCGAAGATCAGGACTGCACCATCCGGCTCATCGGCGAGATCGTTCCGGAAACCGGGGTGCTCCGTGTCTCACCGAGGCTCATTCCAAAAGATCACCCGCTCGTCGTCGAAGGAACACTCAACGCCGTCACAGTTGAGACCGATCTCGCCGGGGACCTGACGTTCATCGGAAGGGGCGCGGGCTCCACGGAGACTGCGAGTGCTGTGATTGGCGATCTCCTCTATCTCCGGAACAGGCATGTCCAGGGTTCTTGAACGAAGGAAAGAGTACCTGCGGCTGATGCGTCAGATGACGCTGGAGAAGGGCTTCTTTACGGTGGTCGATGTTGCGGAGGCCACCAACACTCCCCGGAGCACGGTCCAGGACTGGGTGAACCGTCTCATCGAGGAGGGGTGCGTCGTCATCACAGAAGAGCAGCGCGGGCGGCATCCGGCCCGATACGCTGCAAGCAGCGTGATGCCGGAGAGCGCCTGCAGACGTGTCTTCACGACCGTCGACGGCAACGAGGTCGAGATCTACCACGAATGCATGAGCGGGGGGTGTGCCGCCTTTTGTGAGTTCCATCACGCCCGCGCCGGCGGTCCCTTGCAGTCAGTCCGCAGGGACGGAACCCTGCTCAGGGAACGGGCGGTCATCGGGCGTCGGGAGGTGGCCGTCGGACTCGATCCCGCCCCGGCGGTCGGGATCATCGGTGTCTACCACGATGGCGACTATATTCGCCAGCAGATCCGGTGCATCGGTGGCCCGGCCTACTCCCTTACGGATATGCTCTCTCTCGCCGAGGGCGTCTGCGAGGTCACTGTCCACCGCCAGGGAGCGGTAGTCGAGGGTGAAGTGGTCACCCGGGCGCTCACCTACGTCGCCATCGGGCTCGACGATACCGACACCGAGACCGAGGGGGCGACGTTTGCCCTTGCTCTTGCCCTCCTCCAGCACCTTGCGGAACTCGATGGCGTCATGCCGATCGGTCATCGGGTTGCGATGCTCAATCCCCGGTTCGAGCCCAGAACCGCGGGAAATTCATGCAGTTATATCGAACTCGCGGTGGAGCCCGACCTTGTGCCGCAGATCGAGGAGGTGGCTGTGCGGTTCGTCGCCGATGAGGCGGTCTCCCTGGAGTGGGGCATCGCCGTCCGGCCGGGGTTCCGGGTGCCCGGTGCGCTCCGGGCCTATGGCAGGAGCGCGAGGGAATCGGTGCTCACCCGCGACGTGGCTAAGGAGACCGCCGAACGATTCGGGGCGCACCTCCACGGGGGTCGGGGCGTCATCGGAGCGCTTGCGGCGGTCGCGCTCATCGGGCTCCCGCACGACGTCCTCCTCGACCCGAAGAGGGACGTCTGCACCGGGTGGGAACCGGCGGGGTGAGGGCGGCGGGCTTCGGTTTTTGGGATGCTCTTTTTAAGTGGTTTGCGCCCTTACGATCTGTCCGGTTTTTGATTTATCGTCGCATATCTGCTGAGTTGGTTTCCCATGGGCTATCGCCACCCACTGCCCCCGCCAGATGGGCGGAACGACTCTCCCAGAGAGGAAGGAGTTGGAACATCGACAGGTGCAAGTTACGACGGCCGGAACGGCAGGAGTTGGAGCACCGGAGGTGCGACTTATGACGCTCGGAAAGAGCGGAGCATGAGCAAGGCCGGGTGGGGTGGTGGATACTTACGTACAACATAGAGACAGGGAGGAGCGAGGATCAAGTTTGAGTAAGACCGGAAGTAAGCGGCAAAACCCAGCACACTGGACCGTGGGGACATCGCATTTCGGGGGGGAGGGAACAGGGGAGGGGGGATGCTCCCCCCNNGCACGTTTCAAACGGCCCTGACTCGAAAAGTTTCAAGGGGAGCATCCCCTCACCCGCCAGACCGCCGTTTCTTCCCACGCTACCTATACACGCCGAACAGCCACCAGCGGCGCCGTCGCTGATGAATGGATGAGATCCAGTCGGTACGGATTGGGCTACGAGAAGCATATCTCCCACCCTGCGCCACGGCCGAGAGATGCATCTCGACCGTCAATGGAGATGCGGGAGCGATTGTCTTTTCATTACACGAAAATGGAGTGGGATCTGCACGTCATCCCATGTAGAAATCTCAAATACAACGGGATTGAGCATCGGCAGATCTCGGGGGATCTCGCCCTCATTGAGAGGATCTGCCGAAGGCTCTCACTCATCTCGAAGACCCCGGATGAACTCTTCCGTCCTGCGATAGGCGTCATCGTCCCTGATCTGGACCGGAGGGTGCTTCATGAAGTAGGCAGACGGGGATATCAGCGCGCCACTGATTCCCCGGTCGAGGGCGAGTTTGCAGCACCGGATGGCATCGATGACGATCCCTGCGGAGTTGGGCGAGTCCTCGACGGAGAGGCGGAGATCAAGATGCATGGGAACGTCCCCGAAAAGTCGCCCTTCCATTCTGAGGAAGCAGACCTTGTTGTCTTTCTGCCAGCAGACATAATCGCTCGGGCCGATGTGGATATTCTCATCTTCGAGCGGCTCTTCGAGGACAGATTGCACCGCTTCGGTCTTGGATGCCCGCTTTGAGGCAAGGCGACTGCGGTTGAGCATGTTTAAGAAATCGGTATTACCGCCGGTGTTGAGCTGGTAGGTCCGATCCAGCCTCACCCCCCGTCGCCGGAAGAGGTCGGCGAGGACCCGGTGGGTGATCGTCGCGCCGATCTGGGCCTTGACGTCGTCGCCGATGATCGGGAGGCCCTTCTCACGAAATCTCTCCGCCCAGGCAGGATCGCTTGCAATGAAGACCGGCATGTTGTTGATG